>NZ_JAAGPP010000129.1:0-26837 GCF_017104975.1 Burkholderia sp. Ac-20344 | reverse complement strand
CCCAACCCGCGGATATCAGCTTGATCCACCGTCGAGATGTACTGCTACGTCGCCCTCAGGAAATTCCGGCAACATGAACCAGAGAAACCGAAAAACCGATCCCGATTGACACCGGGAGTCATATCAGCCGTTAGTGACCGCGGCCATGGCCACCTGTCGCCGCGCCGATTTGCGCTCTGATTGCCTGGCTTATATCTCGTGGTCAAACCGCTGAAGGCATGCTCCCGGGCTGTCCGAATATTTTCAGGTTCCATGCAGATGCGGAACAGGACGTCCGGGCAGAAATCTCTTACGGTTACGGATACGCCGTGCCCGGGCCCGCAGCGTTTTCCCTGCGAGCCTCGACACGTGCGCACATACCCTTGCGTTGATGGACGCCTGCCCTGAAACAGGACTACTGCATCATATGGAGGATAAATTGACCGCACCTGTCACCATCGGAGGAATAGTCGCTCCCGACTCGGCATTGACGCGCAGCGCGGCCTCTCTCGTCGAGCGAGTTCATTCAAAACCGATTCTGAATCACGTCCATCGCACTTGGTGGTTCGCGGAATTTCTCGGTAGGAAGCGTGGGCTCAAGTACGACCGAGAACTCGTCTATCTCGCAACCTTACTGCACGACTTGGGATTGACCGAAGAATTCAGTGCTGACCAACGCTTCGAGGTCGACGGTGCCGATGCCGCCAGTAGATTTCTCATCGCGAACGGCTATGCCGAAACGAAGGCACAGATGGTCTGGGACGGAATCGCGCTGCACTCCAGTGCGGGCATTGCCGATCGCAAGCAGGCAGAAATTGCGCTCGTCTTTCTCGGCGCTCATGTCGACGTTCTCGGCTTGAACTTTGAGGAACTTACACCAGCCTTCGTCGATGACGTCCTCTCGATATATCCCCGAGCGGGCATGAAGTCCGCATTCACGCAAGCGCTTGCCGAGGTTGTGCGCAAGAAGCCTCATACGGCAGTCGGGACAGGGCTTGCAGATATCGGGCGTCGGCACATCCACGGCTTCGATTGCCCGAATGTTTGCGACCTTATCGAGAATGCGCCTTTTGACAGCTGAATACAGCCGAAGACCGAAAGCACGATAGCGTCTGGAAGAATGGGGCCTGGCGCCATCCTTCCAGACGCCTGATGCGCTAAGACGTAGACTCGACAGCTGCCTTCGGGTCATGCGACGGGAAGACGTCGACCACAAGAAACGGTTGCGTGGTGCTGTATGCGGCCCACCGTGCACGCCTCTGGCCGAAGGATCCCTTCACCTATCCATAAAGGAACCCGCCCCTCAATATGCGCGATAGCGTACATATTGAGGGGCGGACAGGGAAGTCATGGTGCGGACTTGGCGAGTCACTCTCGATGAGAAACCGCCGCCAATGCCATTTCCCGGAACAGAGCAGCTTCGGCTTTCCCTACCCTTTTCTCGAAGGCCTTTTGGGCCGCTTCCCAATACGGCTTCGCCTGGGCAAGTTTTTTCAAGCCCGCCTTCGATACCACCAGCGTCACCGCACGGCCAAGCTTCTCCTCTCCCTCGCAAACATAGCCCGCCTCGCGCATAGGCTTCAGCGCACGAACGAGTGTCGTCCGCTCCATCTCCATCTTTCGCGCCAACTCCGCGACAGTGATGGCCGGCGTGAATTCAAGCAGCGACAAAATCGAGAACTCCGACGACGTAATACCGGCGGGTTCAAGATAACTTTCATAAATGCGAGTCACGAAGCGAGCACTCCGCCGCCCGGCTAACGCATAACAGACGTCAGGACTATCGAGATCCACTGATGTTGACGTTCTACCCGGCTTCTTCATCACGTGCTCGTACATTCAGGCACGTCATGGTAGCAGAACGCCACCGGAGCTTAAGCAACCGTCGGGTCGATGTACGCCGAATTCTTCGACGACAGTGTCTGCTTCAACGCGCGCGTTTGCTCGTCGGCCAAAATCTCACTCTCGCCCGCTTCCAGTGCATCGAACGTTTGACGAGCCACGTCTGCTGGGGCGCTCTTCGGCACATCGAAGCCTCTCGTGAGGTCGGTATCCATCACGCCAACGTGAAGCCCCAACACCTGAATACGCTCTTCCGCCAACACCGCACGGATGTTGTTCGTATAGCTCCAAGCCGCAGCCTTCGACGCTGCATAGGGTGCGAGAAACGGGACGACTCTCCACGTGGCATCCGACAGCACGTTGATGATCGCGCCTGTGCCATCTTTCGGCAGCGACGGCTGGAACGCAGCGGTCACGCGCATCACGCCGTAGTAATTTGTCTCGAAAAAGCGGCGAGCCTGTTCCGCAACATCTTCGGAGAAGGGAACGCTGGTGACTTCGGCGATTCCAGCGTTGTTGACCAGCACCGTGGTGTCCGCCGCAATCCTGGCTGCCTCGGCAACCGAACGAGCATCCGTTACATCAAGCTTGACCGGGGTAACGCCGGGCTCACTGAAGCTATCCGGATTACGCACGCCTGCGTACACCTTCGCGGCTCCGCGAGCCACAGCCTCTCGCACGAATGCAAGTCCAAGACCACGGCTTGCGCCGGTCACAAACACAACTGCACCTTTGATACTCATAGCTGACTCTCCTGTTAATAAAAAACCAAGTCCATGTCCGGCAACCAGGTCGTTACGCTGGAATTCACGTCCTTAAGGGCAGGAAAAAGCCATCACCGATATCCTCTCGCAAGACCGAATCCAGTTGTCGCGAAAGATGCATGGCAGCATCGAGCGGCTCGAACGTCACACTGACACGCGGCACATTGCCACCTTCATCGCGCTGGATCACCGCGGTGCCGCGGATCGCAATTCCATCGACCAGAACCGCGTCGTACTGCAGCAAGGTACGGCTTTCAACGACGCCCAGGAACGTCGGCGTCTGGGTTTGATACAGCGCGCCAACGGCTGCAATGACACTTTTGATACGCTCACGGCCAGATACTGGCTGGCGCAGCAATGTGCTCGAAAGGATGGCGTCTTCGGTAAGGTCATCAAGGAACGGATGACGGCCGCTGTTGTTGACTGACATGGTTGTACTCCTATCAATAAAAATCGGAATGGCTCGGTCACGCAAAACACAACGGAACTTCACATCGCTCTCATTCCATGGGCGAAAGATAGTGTGCAATTACACAGAAATCAATGTTGTCGGAACAAACTCACATGTCGGCATTCAGCAACAATCGAACGAGCCGCACGAGACAGGCACCCCAAACGGACATATCCATCGAACGTGGACCGCTGACGATTCCGTCGTATGCGCAGCTGCTCGTGGTGCATGTGCTCGTCTCAGGCCCGACGCATCTTCAAAAACTCAGCTCGACGGAAGAGGCCGCCCTTGAGTACGTAGACCTTCCGGGCAGACGTCTCATGGCCTGGGTCATCGTTTGCATATCAAAGTGGTTCGTCCCATGCATGACATGCATTCAGGCGACCTGAAACCACCCGCGACCGTCACGGCTCGCAGCATTGCTGCCATGCATGGTAGACCCGTCCGGCCGCGTCCCGGACACTTTTTCCGCGATTTCAGTTCTGCTCAGTCGTTTTCAGGGTTTGGTTCGATATCTGAAGTAATCTGGGTGCGTGTGTCGTCGAGTTTCGCGTGAGCAGATGAGCGCCAGAGCGGAACACCCGCCTCAAGCGGCCGGGCTGACGCCGGGTCATTGACATCAACTTAGATGACTTCTATCATCTATTAGAATGATACTGTGAATCGAGGTGGACGATGCGGAAGTCAAAAGCTGAAACAGCAGAAACACGCCGGCGAATAGTCGAAGTCGCGGCTCAACAGTTCAGGAGCAAGGGGATACAAGGCACAGGGCTTAACGATGTGATGTCCGAAGCAGGACTGACACACGGTGGCTTCTACCGTCATTTCGAATCGAAAAACCAGTTGTTGGCGGAAGCGTTTGAGCTTGGGCTCTCGTCGGTTGTTGACTCGCTTGGCGAGCTGGCACGCAAATCCGACGGCAAGGCAGGGTTTGCGTCCATGGTGAACAGCTATGTGTCCAAGGCCCATCGCGACAATGCCGCCGGCGGATGCCCGTTTGCCGGCATGGGCAGTGAACTCGCTCGCGCCGACGAACTGACGCGCGAGACCGCAACACAGGGGTTAAGCAAGATGGTCGAAGTTCTGGCCGAGCACATCGGAAGCGGCGAAGCCGAGGATGACACGTCCCATGCGATGTTCGCGTTGTCCGCGATGGTCGGAGCGATAACGCTATCGCGGATTGTCTCGGACCCGAAGGCATCCGACGCTCTCCTGAAAACGGTGAAGCGCCATTTGATCGAACCATGACGGCAATGGCCCCTCCGGGTCAGTGCCGTTGCTGTGCCAGGGAACACACTGCGGGAGGCTAGCGGGCCGCCTGTTCGAGCAGTGATCAGTATTCCTTGATGATTGATGTTTCACCAACTGGAGCATGCACTCATGGAAAAAGGCAAGTACCTGGTGACCGCCGCGGCCGGAAAGACCGGTGTCTTCACCGTCAACAACCTACTGCGTGCCGGCCATACAGTTCGTGCGTTCGTTCGGCGCGATGACGACCGGGCTGAAGCCCTGCGGAGGGCTGGAGCCGAAGTGATGGTGGGTGACCTGCTCGACCATGACGATGCAATCCGCGCGACACAGGGAATGACGGGGGCATATCTCTGCTATCCCGTGAGTCCCGGCTTCATTCAAGCGACCGCATACTTTGCTGACGCCGCACGCCGCGCAGACCTCAAAGTCGTCGTCAACATGTCTCAAATCTCCGCGCGTGAAGATGCGAAAAGTCACGCGGCACGCGACCACTGGATTGCTGAGCGCGTGCTCGATTGGTCCGGTGTTCCATCAGTCCATATCCGGCCGACATTCTTTTCTGACTGGTTGACCTTTCCATGGGTAAGAGACCCTATCGTCAACGAAGGAAAAATTACGCTTCCCTACGGAAACGGTCGGCATGCGCCCATCGCGTCGGAAGACCAGGCCCGTGTCATAGCCAAACTTCTTGAAGACCCGGCAGAACATGTCGGCAAGGTGTATCCGCTGTACGGCCCCGTTGAACTGAATCATCATCAGATCGCGGAGATTGTCTCCAGGGTCATTGGTCGGAACGTCGTCTACGCCCCTTCCACGCTAGCGGAATATCGTGAACTTCTCGAGCAGTACAACCTTGAGGAGTTCATGATTCAGCACTTTGAAGAAGTGGCCGTCGACTACCAGAGTGGGGTCTTCGCCGGGACAAACGATGTCATCGCCCGAATTACCGGGCAGCCCCCACAAACAATCGACGAATTCGTTGCCACGAATCGCCATGCCTTCGACGCTTGACGCGACGGCCCGCCCGCAGGTTGCGCAAGCACCACGCACTGAAGATACGTTAAAAGGAGTGGATCATGAAGCTAACTGGAAATACCGTTTTCATTACAGGTGGCGCGTCCGGCATTGGGCGCGGTATCGCCGAAGCGCTTCACCGAAAAGGCAACAAGGTCATCATAAGCGGTCGGCGTCAAGAACTGCTCGACGAGGTGGTGAAAGCGAATCCCGGCATGGACGCAGTACGGCTCGACGTCACGAGTCCCGTCCAGATCGAGCAAGTGGCAAAAGCGCTCATTGCAACATACCCTGCCCTGAACGTCGTATTCAACAACGCCGGAATTATGCCTTTCGACGATGTGACGCGATCTCTCGACGACTCACAGGCAGTGCACCTCATCAACACAAATCTTCTCGGCCCCGTTCGGGTGAGCGCCGCGTTCGTCGAGCATCTGAAGAAGCAACCAGACGCCGCGATTATCAACACAAGCTCTACGGTCGCCTTCATCCCCATGGTCATGTTCGCGCTCTATTCCGCGACGAAGGCCGCGATTCACTCGTACACGCTGTCGCAACGTTTCGCACTTCGCGACACATCCGTGCATGTGCTTGAACTGGCTCCGCCATGGGTTGACACCGACCTCGTGCATAAAAGTGGAGATCCACGGGCAATGCAGGTTGAGCCATTCGTCGAAGAAGCCTTGAAGCTCCTCGAGACCGCGACGACCGAAGTTGTGGTTGAAGCGGCACGGCAATTCAGAAACGCCGTTGGACCGAACGAACACGGTGTCGTCGAGCAGTTCAATCAGTTCATTATCGACAATCCCCTTCCACTCCCAACGCCTTGAGACATGCCTGCGCGCTGAGACCGACCTGCATACCTGCCGTTCCGGCCCCCCCCGGCGCCAGGCACGATGGTGCGCGCCTGCCTCACGGAAACGGTTTGGCTCTCTTGCCGTGCATATCGGGACCGCACGCCAGCCGGGCGAAGCTTGGTGAATCACCTGAGGCGACACGCGAGCGATGCCTTATGAGTCACAGGGAAGCCGGCTCAGTCGCCCGCTTCAAAATTGTTTCGACGTGGCTCAGCGCGATTTATCAGGGCTCCCACGCAGAGTTCCTCGGCACGGGCGGGCACTTCGCGCAGAAACCCAATCAAAAAAAATGACAGGCATCCCCTTTTGTCTAATCTTGCAGCGGCACAGGTATGCACCGCCTGCAGAGGACGATGCGCTGTACGACCAGACTGCGACGCATCCGTATCGACCATGCGTCAGGTATTGCCTTCCCCCTGTGCCACCTCCTGGCCCCAAGCTCGGGATGTCAAAAAAATTCTTTGATCATCACTTAGATGTTGTATATCATCTAAGTGTGGTTGTGAACCCGCAACTCAACGGCTGACGAGCGCACTGTGCTGCCAGGAGTACCGGCACATACCGACGTCGACTCTAAATGTGCATATACATATATCAGGATTCGATCGAAGCTGCGCCGCTCGTAATGCAATCGTCTTGATGAACTCTCTCGCTATTGGAGAACTATGATGGAAGAACAGAAGCGATACCTCGTCACTGCCGCGACTGGCAAAACGGGCGTTTATACCGTGCAGCAACTTCTCGACGCTGGTCACGCAGTGCGTGCACTCGTCCATACTGAAGACGCGCGTGCCGATGCACTCCGGCAACTGGGGGCTGAGGTACTTGTCGGCGACCTGCTCAGTCATGACGATTCTATTCGCGCAACTGACGGCATGACTGGCGCGTACCTGTGTTACCCAGTGCGCCCCGGGTTCATTCAGGCCACGGCTTATTTTGCGGATGCAGCACGTCGCGCCAATCTCGATGTCGTGGTGAACATGTCGCAGATTTCCGCGCGCGAGGACTCGAAAAGCCATGCTGCGCGAGACCACTGGATTGCGGAACGTGTACTTGATTGGTCGGGGGTGCCTACCGTACACATCCGCCCGACATTCTTCTCCGAATGGTTCGTGTTTCCGTGGGTGCGCGATACCATCGTCACCCAAGGCAAGATTACGCTCCCGTACGGAAACGGTCGCCATGCCCCAATCGGAGCGGAAGACCAAGCGAGGTTCATCTCTGCAATGCTCTCGAATCCAGCGAGCCACGTTGGGAAAACGTTCCCGTTATACGGCCCCGTCGAGCTTGGTCACGAGCAGATTGCCGAGGTGATGAGCGAGGTTCTTGACCGCAAGATTGTCTACGCACCCTCGACTATCCGGGAGTACCGGCAACATCTCGAGACGTACAATCTTCCGGAGTTTTTGATTCAGCACTTCGAGGAAGTGGCAATCGACTATCAGAACGGCGTCTTCGCGGGTGCGGACAACGTTATTGCTGAAATCACCGGCCGTGCACCTCAGACCATTCGAGCGTTCCTGGAAGCAAACCGTCAAGCGTTCCAAGGTTGACTCCAGTTGCAACCTCATCGCTTCAATTGGTGTCACCCACGCGAAGGCCGGGCGCTGTAGCCCCCTTCGCTGTTTCGGACTCGCCTGACGCAGAGTATTTCCAGCGTCGTTGTAATTTTCCCATCCGGTAGCGGAAGCTAGACTATCAAGTCGCGCCCCTCCGCTCCCCCGGGACGCTGTGAACCGCGCTTTTGTTCGCGACTCGCGTTCGACGTACACCCTTGAGGAATCTGACATGACCGCAATTCCGAGCACTTCATTGGTACTGTACGGAGCGGCAACCGGGAACTCCGTTAGAGCTGCAATCGCGCTGGAGGAAGCCGGTATCCCTTACACCGCAAGGCGCGTCAATTTACGGCACGGTGAACAGCGAAGCGAGGGCTTTCTTTCATTAAACCCTGCAGGCAAGGTGCCCGTGCTTGTCGGTCATCGTGAAGGTAACGCTGCTTTGGTAATCTCGCAGTCGTCGGCCATCATGCTGTATGCGGCGCGTCTTGGGCGGCCAGCGTTGTTTCCCGAGGCCGAGTCCAGCGCGTCCGCTATCGCCACGGAACGTTTTTTTTATATCGTGACTGATGTGATAGCGCCGAGCCATGCGAGCTGGTTTGCCGGGCAGCAAGGGTTCGAGCAGATGGCTGAACTACACCGGCAACGCAGTGCTGACGCATTCGCACTCTGCGAACAATTTCTCACTGCTACGCCATTTCTCGCCGGCGACACGCTCACCTTGGCAGATATCGCGGCGGTTGCCTTTGCCAGATTCAATGAAGACCATATCGACTGGGAGCAACTTCCCGCGTTGCGTGCCTGGTTTGAGCAAGTAGTGAACAGACCCGCCGTACAGCGCGGCCTGAACGTATTTGGCCAATAGGTCGCCCCAACAAAAACTCGGCGCCGACGCTCCGGCAACGCCTGGAGTTCAGTGGACAACTTAATCACTCGTGGCAATGCATTGTCTGTCCTGCCGAGATTGCGCTGAAACTCGTCCACTGCGGATGCACCGTATTTGAACATCGCCGAACGGCCGGAAAGCCAAACGTATGAAGTTGGCCGTATCGAGCATCGTTTCGCGGTCAATCTTACATTTTCCAAACAGCCCCTGACGTCGCCTGTCGCCGCCACATGTCGAGAGGCATCGCCAGCTCTGCAGAGGAGCCTAAGGAGTAGCCGATAGTATTAACATCCAGTCAGAGAGGGAATTACACACTTTGATTGCCGCGCGTCCGTGTCAGCTGGGCTTCTTCATTGCCGGAGTGCCTCCGGAACCACCCCAGTCAGAACGAGACGCCTGCCGGCTTGACCCTCGCCAGCTTTGGCGAGTCGAAACCATTCCTGTGAGCATCAGATGACACCGGCCCCGCGTACATGCATCTCCTTTGGCAGTTTCCGCCTCTACCCGGATGAACGTCGTCTGGAACGCGGGGACGAAGTCGCGGAAATTGGCAGTCGCGCATTCGATATTCTGTCACTGCTCGTGCACCGTCCCGGCGAGGTCGTGTCCCAAAAGGAGTTTCAAGAGAAGGTGTGGCCCGACTCGGTCGTCGGGGACGTGAATTTGCGCGTTCAGATCACGGCGCTACGAAAACTCCTATCGGAAGATTCGGCAAGCTCGCATGGCATCCGTAGCATCACGGGGCGCGGTTACTGCTTTGTCGGGCCTGTGACCTGCGCCATCTTGAACAACACCGCAGTGGCAGAAGCACTCGGCGATGCAAGCAACGACATCAGCAATCTCATTGGCCGACGCGCTGCGATCGAGGACATCTGCCGTTTATTGTCAGCCAAAGGCTTCGTTTCCATTGTCGGCCCCGGTGGCATCGGGAAGTCGGCTGCTGCGCTCGTGGCCGTGCGAGCATTCAGCGAGGCGAACAATGTCACGACCAGCATCGTTGAACTATCGTCGGTCAGTCACGGCGACCATGTCGCAAGTACAGTCGCATCAACGCTTGAACTCTTGGTTGACAACCGTTCGCCCACCGATGCGATAACCGACTACCTTGCAAAATCGGAACGACTCTTGCTACTTGACTGCTGCGAGCATGTCATCGACGCAGTTGCTCAGTTGGCACTCGCCATTTCACAGTCATGCGAGCGCGTCATCATTCTCGCGACTAGCCGCGAGCCCTTGCGAGTTCCAAACGAATACGTCTACCGAATCAGACCGCTCGACGTTCCCGAACACGCGGAGGGAATCTCGACTGAAGACGCACTATCGTACTCAAGCGTGAGATTGTTCTGCGAGCGGTCCACCTCGTTCCAGTCGAACGAATT
Organism: Burkholderia sp. Ac-20344; assembly: GCF_017104975.1. Taxonomy (NCBI): domain Bacteria; kingdom Pseudomonadati; phylum Pseudomonadota; class Betaproteobacteria; order Burkholderiales; family Burkholderiaceae; genus Burkholderia; species Burkholderia sp. Ac-20344. The sequence goes on along the minus strand of NZ_JAAGPP010000129.1, from coordinate 16,855 downwards.
CACCGTCCTCACAGACAACATCGAGACCATCTGCACTATATGCGCTTCGCTCGACGGTCTACCCCTTGCTATCGAGCTGGCCGCCGCACAGGTTCACGTATTTGGCGCCGAAGGCTTACTTGGCGTGCTGGACAAGCGGCTGGACGTGCTCACGCGTGGCCACAGGACTGCGCTCCCTCGTCATCGGACGCTACGATCCACCATCGATTGGAGCTACGACACGCTAACGGAACACGAGCGCAAGATATTGCGACACGCAGCCATCTTCAAGGGAAGCTTTTCGTTCGCACAGGTGGGGGCGCTCTTGAACGACAGCTCGCCGCTCTCGCCCGCAATCGTGTCGTCGATGGCGAATCTCGTTGACAAATCACTACTCACGTCGATTCCTGGCAGCCAGCCTCCAACTTTCCGATTACTTGACAGCACGAGAGCATACGGTATCGAAAAGCTCAGAGAATGCGGCGAGTACGAAGCCGCAGCACGGCAGCACGCCAGGTACTTTCTTTCGCTTTTCACCGAACCTGCGGTCTGGTCCTCGGCAGAGCCGGCATTGGATCAACTGGCCGGGGCCCCTCGCATCCTGAACGACGTACGCGCCGCACTCGACTGGTCACTCGCGAGCGCAACGGACGAAACACTCGGCGTGGCACTCACTTGGTCGAGCGGTTCACTCTTCTATCAGCTGTACCTTTGTGAGGAATACCGTCAACGTGTATTGAATGCACTGCGGTTCATTCAGAGGGGCAGCAAAGCCGATGCCGAGCCCGAATTTCGACTCCTGCTCGCACTCGCGCAGGCGGATTTCCTGACGCAACCCCTCAAGCGCGGAATCTCGACCCACGCATTTCGCGAAGCGTTGGCGCTGGCCACGCATCTTCGTCATGAAGTCCGCCAGGTTCAGGTGCTCTATGGAACCATCGTGATGACGACAATGGCCGGTGAGTACGACGAAGCGAACCGATTTTGCGAGCAGCTTCACGAGTTGTCTCGTACACGTAATACCGACGTACCTATGTACCACCGAATGCAAGCCCTGGTGGATACGCAATTGGGTAAGGTTGAAGGTGCGCTGCATCATGTGGACGTCGCACTGTCAATCTATGGACCGAAAATGGCCAAGCGAAAGGTACAAGACCCGACTCGTTATGATGCGCGCATCGCGCTTACATCTCTTCGGTCTCGAATACTCTGGCTTGCTGGGCTTGTCGACGACGCCGTCACCGTTGCGGCGGAAAGCGTAGAGGAAGCGCTAAGCCTCGGCCATGACCTATCGGTTTGTTGCTCTCTCGCGTCAGGGGCATGTCCCGTGGCCTGCTGGCGCGGTGACCATGCAGCGTTGGAAAAATATCTGTCGCTGCTTGAGGGGCTCTCCAGCGAGTATCTGCTCGTCAATTGGCGCGACCAAGCAGAATGCTATGGATTCGGACGACAACAATCAACGCGGCCGCTCGGCAAAGCATGGTGGCGTGCGTTTGACCATTGGGCTCCGACTGCTCATGAAACACTGGCCACCGTGAACAGACAACTTCTTACTCCCGTGGCGATCGAGCGGGCAACATCCGGCAAAGCCGGGTGGGCGACGCCAGAGATCTGGCGTGTGCTAGGTGAGCAATATCTCGAGCATAGTAGCAAGCCCCTCGAAAAGGCTGAGACATTGTTTCGAGACGCGATTTCGCTCTCGACGCAGCACGGCACTTTTTCATTCGAGCTGCGCGCCGCTACCAGCTTGTCCAGATTTCTGTTCCAGAAGGGTGAGCGGCAGGAGGCCGAGGATGTTCTTTCGACAACCCTCTCGAGAGTGAGCCAGGGCATGGAAACGAGAGATGTACGCACGGCCCGTACCGTTCTCAGTGAAGGCATCGAACTCGGTTCGCGCTAGGCGGACGCGCGTCCCAGCAACATGTCCAGGCGCGATGTCATTCGGCAGACGCTCGCAACCCATTGCATTGTTTGCATCGGGCATGTATCGATCGTCGGACATGTGTAGAAGGCGAGCGCTCGTCGTTCCAGGAAAGCAATTGGATACCGCGCCGCTCGGCATCTGCGCGATGATCCGGATCACCAAGCCGGGCAAGGCCGGAGGATCGAGCGATGTGGCGGCTGCCCACTGACAGATGTTTGCCGACGGGGCTCGATTGAACGATCGCGCGTCCCCGTCTGACGGTGGCCCGATTCAGTCCGTCTCGATCGCAAGTGCGATGCCTTGGCCGCCACCGATGCATAGCGTCACGACGCCACGCCGGATACCGTCACGCCGCATCGAATGAATCAGACGGGTAGTGAGCACCGCGCCCGTCGCGCCGATCGGATGGCCGTGTGCGACAGCGCCGCCTTCGACGTTGACGATGTCCTCCGGAATGCCGAGCCGGCCGGCGACGGCGATCGGCACGACCGCAAACGCTTCATTGATCTCGAAGCGCTCGACGTCGCCGAGCGACCATCCGGCTCGCTCGAGCGCGATCTGCACCGCGGGAACGGGACCGAGACCAAACATGCCGGGTTCGACGGCCGCGACACCGAAGGCAACGAGTCGCGCGCTCGGCGCGATGCCGTGCCGGTCGGCGAACGCGCGGCTCGCCACCACCATTGCCGATGCACCGCTGTTCAGTCCCGGCGAATTGCCGGCGGTGATCGTGCCGTCGGGGCGAAACGCCGGTTTCAGTCTTGTGAGTATGTCGAGCGTCGTATCGGCGCGCGGCGTTTCGTCCCGCGCGAACGAGATACGGGCCTTGCGCTGCAGGACCTCGACCGGTACCAGCTCGGCGTCGAACCTGCCGTCCGCGAGTGCGGCGGAGAAGCGTTGCTGCGAGCGCAGCGCCCAGCGGTCCTGGCGCTCGCGCGCGATGTCGAGCTGGCTCGCGAGATCCTCGGTATGCCAACCCGAATGCTGGTCGGAGAACGCGTCGACGAGCCCGTCGCTCAGCATGCTGTCACGGATCGGCGCGTCACCCATCCGGTATCCCCAGCGTGCGCCGTCGAGCAGGTACGGCGCGCGCTCCATGCTTTCCATGCCACCCGCGATCGCCGCATTCGCGAAGCCAAGCAGGATGTCCTGTGCGGCGTTGACGATGGCCTGTGCGCCGGAACCGCACACGCGGTTGACCGTCAGCGCGGGCACCCCGACCGGAAGGCCCGCGCCGATCGATGCCTGTCGCGCAGGATTCATCTTGTTGCCGGCCTGGATCACGTTGCCCATCACGACCGTATCGATCGCCGAGCCGTCGACTCCGCTGCGACGAAGCGTTTCGCGCATGGCGATCGCGCCGAGTTCGGCGGCGGGCGTGTCCTTCAGGGATCCATTGAATGTCCCGATCGGCGTGCGCACGGGATGGCAGATGACAACTTCAGGTGTACTCATGACAGTTTCCTCAATCGATTGACATCGACGCAGCCGCGTCGGCGGGCGAGGCCGCGCGACTTGCGTCACCTTTTCTCCGTCGGATCGAGCGGCTCGCCGCGCAACGATTTCGATGCGATGTCGGCCGAACGTGTTGTTCGACATGCAGGGTGTGATGGCGCACGCGATAGCCGTCCGTGCCGGACATCCCGGTACGGACGATCGGCGCCGCACCGGATTCGGGATCACGGCTGCCTATGCGAAGAAACGATATCTATGCATATGCATATTGTCAATGCGTCTGCCGTCGTGACGGTCCGACAGGGGATTGGGGACGGTAGCCCGACGGGATCCTGGCGACGATGTGCAACACGGCGCACGGCGTCCCTCACTCCGGCGCATGCGAGTGGATGTCGCGCTATCTGCCCCTAAATGAACTTGACAGACTACCGGCTACGTCATGCGGCGCGCCGGCAAGCCGGCGCCAATCGCGCGCCGACCGACCGCACATCGGTCGAGCAACACCCGGACGTGCAGGCCACTGCGTCGAAGGTTCGTGACGCGTGGCTGAACGATGCGCGCACGACACCGCCCGCATCGGTGGCCGGTGATGTCGCGCGGCGCTCCGTGCAGTTCAATTCCAATCAGTTTTCGCCGGGAAGTAAGGCAGCGCTACAATTCCGGATTCCAATTGGGTCCCTTCATCATGAAGCCGCTGGCAGTCCCCTCGCTTGCCAACATCGCATCGCGCCTTCGCCTGAAGCAGCTGAAGCTGCTGATCGCACTCGAAAACCACGGCTCGCTGCACAAGGCGGCGGAAGAGATGGCCATCTCGCAGCCCGGCGCCACCAAGGTGCTGCGCGAGATCGAGGACATCCTCGGCATGCCGCTGTTCGAGCGGCAACCGAAAGGCCTCGTCGCAAACGACCTCGGTCGCTGCGTCACGCGCTACGCGCGCCTCATCTACAGCGACCTCGAACACCTGCACACCGAAGTCCTCGCGCTCACGCAAGGCCACGGCGGCCATCTTGCGGTCGGTGTGATCATGGGTGCAGTGCCGTTGCTCACACGTGCGCTGACCGACCTGCGCCGCCGCCAGCCGCACCTGTCGGTCGAGATCGTCGAAGGCACCAGTGCGAGCCTGCTCGCGCTGATCGACGACGGCCGCATCGACCTCGCGATCTGCCGCAACGGCAACAGCCGGCGTCCGGAAGCATACGATTACGTACCGCTGAAATCCGAGCCGCTCGCGGTCGTGACGGCGCGCACGCATGCGCTAGCCGAGCGCGACACGCTGACGCTGCGCGATCTCGCCGACGCCGAATGGGTCGCGTATCCGGTCAACACGCCGATGCGGTTTGCGCTCGAACGCGCGCTGGCAGATGCGGGCATCGAGGTGCCGCGCTATCCGATCGAAACGGCATCGACGTTCGCGACACTGACACTGCTGCAGGCGAGCCCCGAGCTGGTGGCGGTCATCCCGCACGAAGTCGCCGAATTCGGCGAACGGTTCGGCCTCATTGCGCGCCTGCCGGTCGCGATCCCGGCGCTCGACGAGCCTTACGGCGTCGTCGCGCGGACCTTCGCGCACCTGTCGCCAGGTGCGCGAGGTCGACGCCGAGTTCGCGGATGTTCGACGGAATCTCGAGCGCGCGATTGAGTTCGACGATCTGCTCGACCAGCGCACGCGCGGCCGTTTCCGCCTCGACGCCGGTCACGTTGCCGCCGAGTGCGTGGGCGATATCGCGGTACAGCGCCGGGCATGCCGGACGGTTGAAGTCGATCACGTACGGCAGCAGCGCCGCATTCGCGATGCCGTGCGCGATGTTGAACACGCCGCCCATCGTGTGCGAGATCGCGTGCACGTTGCCGAGCTTCGACTGCGAAAACGCGACGCCGGCCAGGAACGAGCCGAGCAGCATGTCCTCGCGTGCCGCAAGATCGGAGCCGACGTAGAACGCGTTGCGCAGGCTGCGCCCGATCAGGCGGATCGCGCCGAGCGCGAGCGACTGGCTCACCGGGTTCGCCTGCTTCGACACGTACGACTCGATCGCATGCGTAAGCGCATCCATGCCGGTGGCGGCCGTGATCGCGGCCGGCAGCTTCAGCGTGAGTTCCGCATCGAGGATCGCGAGCTTCGGGAACAGCTTGTGGCTGACGATCACCGTCTTGAACAGCGTTTCCTTGTTCGTGAACACCGTCGACGCCGTGCATTCGCTGCCGGTGCCCGACGTGGTCGGGATCGCGAAGATCGGCAGCGGTTCATCCGGAATCCTGTTGTAGCCCTCGTAATCGAGGATCGTGCCGCCGTTGGTGGCCATCGCGGCCACGCCCTTCGCGGTATCGATGCTGCTGCCGCCGCCCACGCCGATCACGGCCGTGCAGCGGTGCTCTTTCAGGAACGTCAGCGCGCTGTCGAGCACGGCCGTGCTCGGGTTCGCCTCGACACCCGAGAAGATTTCGTATGCGACGTCCGCGTCGCGCAGCGACGTGAAAAACCCTTCGAGCACGCCGCTCTTGATCAGGCCTTCGTCAGTCACGACCAGCAGCTTGCCGCTGAACAGCGGCTTCAGCAGTTCGCCGGCCTGGCGCGCGAGGCCGTTGCCGAATTTCAGCGTGGTGGGAAAGAAATATTGGAATGGGCTCATGGTGCTTTCTCCGTGTGAAGTCTCCGCACCGAACACTACAAGCGGCCGCGCGCCGCCGGTAATGAAAAAACCGGATCGCCCGATAACGCCCGCTTATTCCCCGCGCGCGCCGCGCCATTTGGTTATCGCGCGATCACGAAGCGTCATTAGGCAAGACGCGGCCATCCCCCTACAGTCACGTCACGGAGCGATGCCATCGCTCCCGCAACCATAACGACGGAGACACGCATGCCCCCCTCGAATTCCCCCGCCGTCCCGACGGCATCGCCGGCCTCGCTCGACGCGGCGGCACGGCCGACCAGCGTCCGCTGGCGCATCTTCCTGCTCATGCTGCTGGTCGCGATCAACTACATCGACCGCGCGTCGCTGTCGGTCGCAATGCCGCTGATCGCGCCGGAATTCAACCTGTCGCCGGCACTCGAAGGCCTGATGCTGAGCGCGTTCTTCTGGTCGTATGCGCTGATGCAGATTCCGGTCGGCGTGATGCTCGACCGCTATCACACGCGCGGCATCATCGCGACCGCGACGCTCGCGTGGGGCGCGTTCCAGGCGCTCGGCGCCGCGTCGCACAGCTGGATTCTGCTGATGCTCACGCGCATGGGCCTCGGCTTCGCCGAATCGCCGGTGTTCCCGGCCGGCGCGAAGCTGATCGGCTCGTGGCTGACACCGCATGAACGCGGCCGCGGCGCAGTGCTCGTCGACGGCGGCGCGCCGCTCGGCAGCGCGCTCGGCGCCATCCTGATCTCCGGGCTGATCGCATGGTTCGGGTCGTGGCGCATCGCGTTCGTGATCGCAGGGGTCGGCACGATGCTCGTGGGCGTGCTGGTGTGGCGCTACATCCGCAATCATCCGTCCGAGCACCCGGGCGTGAATGCGGCCGAGCTCGAACACATCACGCGCGAGAACGCGCCGGCGAAAGCCTCGGGCGAACGCGTGCCGCTGCGCGAACTCGTGAAGGACCGCTCGGTGCTCGCGATGTTCGCCGGCTACAGCTGCATCCTCGCGGTGTTCTACGGGCTGCTGACGTGGATGCCCAGCTACCTGCACAAGACCTACGGCTTCAACATCGCGACGACGGGCGGCGCGACCTTCGTCATCTTCATGTCGGGCTTCGTTGGCGAACTGATCGGCGGCACCATCGGCGATCGCTGGAAAGCGTCGGGGGCATCGCCGAACCTCGTGATGCGCACGATGTTCGGCGGCTCGTCACTGATCGCAGCCGCGTGCATCCTCGCAGCGGCCTATATCGCGAACGCGAACGCGGCCGTGCTGCCGCTGAGTATCGCGATGTTCTTCATCCGCTTCTGCGGAATGTACTGGAGCCTGCCGGCCATCGTCGGCGGCCCGGAGCGCGTCGGCGTGCTCGGCGGCACGATGAACTTCTGCGGCAGCATGGTCGGCGTCGCGGTACCGATCCTGATCGGCCTGATCGTCCAGTGGTCGGGATCGTACTTCCTCGCGCTGCTGTTCTTCGTCGCGATGGCCGTACCGATCGCGGGGTTCTCCAGCATGATCGACTATCGGCCGCGCACGCACGGCTGACCGCCACGCGGCCGACCTTCGCCTTCACCGCTTCACCGCCTTCACCGCCTTCACCGGCATGACGAGGCCCGCGCAAGCGGGCCTCGTCGCATCGTCCCCGGTTTTCAGTCGCTCAACGATCGGCGGCGGCGCATCGCGCCGCGTAGCCGCTCACCGGACGGTTCGCGCGTCCGCGCGCGAAGAGCCTGCTCTTTTCACCGTCGTCGCGCGTCGATGTCGCGGAACATGCAGCCGAGCGGCGCCACACCGAAACCGCGCCGGCTATCGGCCGGCAGCGTGCCTTTGAGGTTCATGCGTTTCCCCGGGCCCGACAGGAAAGTGAACACGATCCAGGTTGCATGAGAAAGTCCCCCCAAGACATAATTCATCGAGCTTGAGTTCATGAAGGTCTTATATGCTCGACATCCGTCAGCTTCAGTATTTCATCGCGGTCGCGGAAGAGGAACATGTCGGCCGCGCGGCCGAACGCCTCCACATTTCGCAATCGCCGCTCAGCCGCCAGATCGCACAGCTCGAGGAAAAGCTCGGCCTGACGCTGTTCGAACGCAGCCAGCAGCGCATTCGTCTGACGCGTGACGGGCGCACGTTCCTCAGCGAAACACACGCGTTCCTGCGCCATGCGAACCGGCTCGAATCGCTCGCGCGACGGCTCGGCCGCGGCGACGAAGGCGGCCTGTGCATCGGCTACCTGGAAACGGCCACGCACTCGGGCGTGCTGCCGCGCGCGCTGAAAGCGCTGCGCGCCGAGCGCCCGTCGGTACACATCGCGCTGTACAACTATCCATCCGCCGCGCAGCTCGAGGGCCTGCGCGAGCGCAGCCTCGACATCGCGCTCGTCACCGAACCGCCCGCAACGGACGATCCCGAGCTCGCTTCGACGATGGTGCTGAACGATCCGATGCTGCTCGCGATGCCCGACGGGCACCCGCTCGCGAAGAAGAAGACGCTCGTCGCCGACGATCTCGCCGCGCAGGCATGGATCGGCGTGACGCAGCAGGAAAGTGCGCCGCGTCACGGCGCGTTCGTCGCGGCCTGTGCGAAGGCCGGTTTCTCGCCGGACATTTCGGTGGAAGCGACCGAGCCGCTTACAGCGCTCGGGCTGGTCGCCGCCGGGCTCGGCGTGACGATGATCCAGCAGAGCCTGCGTCACCAGGTGCCGGAAGGCGTCGTGCTGCGCGAGCTGCCGTGGTTCAGTTACCGCACGCCGCTGTGGGCCGCGTGGCACAAGGTCAACTTGCGGCCGCTGGTCGGCGTCTTCCGCGAGATTCTGACCGGCGACGAAATCGTCGCGGCGGCCGGCAAGTAAGCCCGCGAAAACGCGGGGCGCCGTTGCTTCACGGTACCCCGCTTGCTTGCCGCGCGAGCCTTAGTTCGCGAGCGTCATCGTCCCGTCGAGCAGGCGGTCGAGCGCCCACGGATTGCTCGTTCGCAATGCTTCGGGCAGCAGCGCATCCGGCATGTCCTGATAGCTGACGGGCGGCAGGAAGCGGCGGATCGCAAGACTGCCGACCGACGTCGAGCGCCCGTCCGCGGTGGACGGATACGAGCCGCCGTGCACCGTCGCATGCGCGACTTCGACGCCCGTGCCGAACCCGTTGACCAGCACGCGGCACGCGCGCCGCTCCAGCGCCGGCAGGAACAGGCGCACGTCTGCGTAATCGGCTTCGTCGATATGGATCGCCGTCGTCAGTTGCCCTTCCAGCGACTCGACCCGCGCGAGCATCGCCTTCAAGTCGGGACACCGAACGATCAACGACGCCGCGCCGAAAATCTCCTCGTGCAGCGCCTTCGATTCGAAAAACGCGTCGGCGCTCGTCGAGAACAGCGCGCCCTGCCCCTGGTTCGCGCCGGTCGGCGCGTTGGCGCGTGCGGGAACAGCAATACCGGATTGATACTGCTCATCTACGCATAGACGGGGATCGGTTCGGGCCGCGCATTGACGATCGCGATCAGCTCGGTTCCCGCAGCCAGTCGGGCAGCGACCCGAAGCCACCGATCAGTTGCCCGACCGTCTCGGCCAAAGCCGGGATCTCGATGCTTGCCTGTGCTCGTGCCATGTCGTCACCGTTCAGGATCGACGATCGGTCGGCAGCGGCGCATTGGCCGCCACCAGACCCTGTTCACGCATCTCGCACCAGAAGTCGCCCGGAATCACCACGTTCAGCGCAGCCTGGTCTTCCGCGATCCGCTCCGGACGGCTCGCGCCAGGAATCACCGCGACGGTGGCCGGATGCGCCATCGAGAACTGCAGCGCGGCGGCCTTGATCGGCACGTCATGGCGCGCGGCGATCGCCTTGATCCGTTCGACCTTCGCGAGGATGTCCGGCGAAGCCTTCTGATATTCGAAGTGCGTGCCGCCTGCGAGCACACCCGAGCTGTACGGGCCACCGACGACGATCCCGACGTTCTGCGCGACAGCCGCCGGCATCACGCGCTGCAGCGCGCGCTCGTGATCGAGCAGCGTGTAGCGGCCGGCCAGCAGCATGCCGTCCGGTTGCGGTTCGGCGAGGTCGAGCACCAGTTCGACCGGTTCGACGCGGTTCACGCCGAGGCCCCATGCCTTGATCACCCCTTCTTCGCGCAGCTTGCTCAGCACGCGGAATGCCCCCTTGCGCGCCACTTCGAATTGCGCGAGCCATTCGTCGCCGTAGAAGTCCTGGGCGATGTCGTGCACCCAGACGATGTCGAGGCGGTCGGTGCGCAAGCGCTTCAGGCTATCTTCGATCGAGCGCAGCGTCGCGTCGGCCGTGTAGTCGTTGACGATCCGGTTCGGCCGCCCATGTTCGAACAGGCCGCCCTTTTCGCCGAGATCGCGCGCCGACACGTCTTCGACTTCGTCGAGGATCACGCGGCCGACCTTCGTGCTCAACACGTATTCGTCACGCGGGTGGTTCGCCAGCGCGTCGCCGAGGCGGATTTCCGCAAGGCCCGCGCCGTAGAACGGAGCCGAATCGAAATAACGGATACCGTGTTGCCACGCGGCCTCGACGGTGGCGGCGGCTTCCGCGTCGGGGATGTTGCGGAACATGTTGCCGAGCGGGGCCGTACCGAAGCCGAGGATCTTGTTACCGGGCAGCTTGTCTTCGAGACTCATGATTTTCTCCAGGGAGTAACGGAAAGCGAGTTCAGTCTAGGGAGGCAGACCAAGTCTGTCCAAGACTGAATTCGACACACTTGAGTCCCGCAATGTCTGACCTGCCGATTTGACGCCTGCTTGCTCACCGGCCCCGGCATCCCGTTCGGACGGAACGCCAAGCCGGCAGGGCTGCCGACCGAATCGACGTTCGATTCATGCCTCGGAATCAAAAATCATTTGGGCCGGCGGCCGTTTTTCCCGGGCGCCGCGATATCTATATTGGCTGCACTCGCAACGACATCGACGTGGTTGCGGTTCACTCAACCTGATAGGTACCCATGATGAAAACGCTCGTGTCCTCCACGCTTGCCGCACTGATCCTTTCCGCACCGGCGCTGTCGTTCGCGCAACAGGCCGACCATCAACTGACCCGCGCCGAAGTGAAGGCCGAAATGGCCCGGCTCGCGGCCGTCGGCTACACCCCGGCCATGGACCACAACCAGTATCCGGCCGCGATTCTCGCCGCCGAAAAGCGCATCCGCGAAAATGCCGTCGCGCAAACCGGCCCGGACACGGCACCGGTTGCCGGCACGACCGGTTACGGCAGCGAAGCGTACGCCACCAGCGAATCGGGCCGCACGACGATGGTCAACGGCCGCCACTCCATCTACCGCGGCCATTGATTCGCGTCGACGTGCTCGAGACAACACCGCTCGAACCGCCGCTTCTCCTCCCCTCCGAACCGATCGCCCGAATTGCCTGAACAGGCATTCGGGCCGCTCGTCGTAGCCGCACGCCCCACGCACGGCCATTGCCTGCCGACCCCGCCCGCACACCGCCGGCACGCGCGTCGATTCGTGACTGCGGAGTACAAGATCTTATGCCGTTTCGTCCGTTTATCGGTCGCGCACCGCGCACGATACTGCGCTCCATCTGGCGCGTGGCGCCCCACTCGACAATTCACACGAATATGAACCGATACTCAGGATTGCAGCGCATCGCGCGACCGGCCGTGCTGGCCGCCATTCCACTGGCCGCGCTCGTCGCGTTGTCCGGCTGTCGGTCGGACGACGAGTCGCCGGCCGCGATACCGAGCGTGATCGTCAGCCCGCCCGTCGCGCGCGACGTCAACGACGTCGACGTCTATACCGGACGCTTCGAAGCCGTCGACACGGTCGACGTGCGCCCGCGCGTGAGCGGCTATCTCGACAAGGTCGCGTTCCAGGACGGCGCGACCGTCCGCAAGGGCGACCTGCTGTTCGTCATCGACCCGCGCCCGTACCAGGCGGCCGTGACTGCCGCGCAGGGCGCGCTCGAACGCGCACAGTCGCAGTTGAAGCTGAGCCGGCAGGATTTCGAGCGCGCCAGCGTCCTGATCAAGACCGACACGATCGCGCAGAGCCTCTTCGACCAGCGCAAGCAGGCCGTGCAAAGTGCGCAGGCCGAGGTGACGAGTGCGCAAGGGGCACTCGAGCGCGCGCGGCTCGACCTGTCGTTCACGCGGATCGTCGCGCCGATGTCGGGCCGCATCAGCCGCAAGCGCGTCAGCGAAGGCAATCTCGTGAAAGGCGGCGACAGCGACGCGACCGTGCTGACGACGATCGTGTCGCAGGACCCGATCGACGTTTACTTCGACGTCGATGAAGAAAGCTACCTGCGCTATACGCGCGAAGCGCAGAAAAGCGGCGGCAATGCGTCGTCGCGGCAGGTGGCGATCGCGCTGCCGGGCGATGCGCAGCCGTCGCTGACGGGCACGATGGATTTCGTCGACAACCGCCTCGACGACTCGACCGGCACGCTGCGGCAGCGCGCGCGCGTCGCGAACCCGGACCGCCGCCTGAGCCCCGGCCAGTTCGGCCGCGTGTACCTGTCGAGCCGCATCGCGCACCACGCGCTGCTCGTGCCGGATGCGGCCGTCGCGACCGATGCGACGCGCCGCGTGCTGTATTTCGTCGACAACAACGGCGCCGTCGCAATCCGCCCGGTGACGCCCGGCCGCCTGTACGGCAACCTGCGCGAAATCGACGCGGGGCTGAACGCGGGCGACCGCGTGATCGTCGACGGCTTCCAGCGCGTGCAAGCCGGCGACAAGGTCAAGGCCGTGCCGCGCGCGATCGATGCGGCCAAGGTGGCCACGGTGGCCCAGGCCACCGCGGCGGCCAGTGGTACGACCGGGAGCGCGCAATGAACCTCGGTCGCTTGTCCGTCCAGCAGCCGGTACTCGCGATCGTCCTGTCGATCGTGCTGACGATTGCCGGTGCGCTGGCCTATTTCTCGCTCGCGGTGTCCGAGTATCCGGACATCGCGCCGCCGACCGTCGTGATCCAGGCGACCTATCCGGGCGCCTCCGCGGAAACCGTGTCGCAAACGGTGTCGACGCCGATCGAACTCGAAGTGAACGGCGTGGAAGACATGCTGTACATGTACAGTCAGGCGACCTCGGACGGCAGCCTGAACATCACCGCGACGTTCAAGCCGGGCACCGACGTCGACAAGGCGCAGGTGCTCGTGCAGAACCGCGTCGCGCTGGCGACGCCGCGCCTGCCGGAGCCCGTGCAGCGCAGCGGCGTGTCGGTGCGCAAATCGTCGCCGACGCAGCTCGCCACCATCTTCCTGTACTCGCCGGACCAGCGCTACGATCCGCTGTACGTGTCGAACTACGCGATCCGCAACGTCGCGGACGTGCTGAAGCGGATCGAAGGCGTCGGCGACATCAACCCGCTCGGCGCGCGCGAATACTCGATGCGCATCTGGCTGGACCCCGAGCGCGTCGCGTCGTTCGGCCTGAGCCCGAGCGACCTGATTGCCGCCGTGCGCGCGCAGAACACGCAGCTCGCGGGCGGCGTGGTCGCGCAGGCACCGATCACGAACCAGGCGTTCCAGCCGAACCTGATCTTCGAAGGACGGCTCAAGCGCCCCGAGGATTTCAGCGACATCGTCGTCAAGCAGGGCAAGGACGGCCGGCTCGTGCGGCTGAAGGACGTCGCGCGCGTCGAAGTGGGCGCGCTCGCGTATGCGACCGACAGCTACATGCTGCGCCATCCGACGATCGCGCTGCAGGTCCTGCAGCAGCCGGGCGCGAACGCGGTCGCGACGATGGATGCGGTCGAGAAGAAGATGGCGGAGCTGAGCAAGGACTTCCCGAAGGGGATCGTCTACAACATCGGCTACAACCCGACCGCGTTCATCGGCGACAGCATCCACGAACTGGTCAAGACCATCTACGAGGCCGTCGTGCTCGTCGTGTTCGTCGTGCTGCTGTTCCTGCAAGGGTGGCGGCCGTCGATCATCCCGATCCTGTCGATTCCGGTGTCGCTGGTCGGCACGTTCGCGGCCATGGCCGCGCTCGGCTATTCGATCAACAACCTGACGCTGTTCGGTCTCGTGCTCGCGGTGGGGATCGTCGTCGACAACGCGATCGTCGTCGTCGAGAACGTCGAGCGGCACCTGTCGACCGGGGCGGGGCCGCGCGACGCGACATTGTCGACGATGAAGGAAGTCGGCGGCGCGCTGTTCGCGATCACGCTCGTACTCTGCGCGGTGTTCGTGCCGACCTCGTTCATTCCCGGCATCTCGGGCCAGTTCTTCCGCCAGTTCGGCGTGACGATCGCCGTGTCGACCGCGATCTCGTTCTTCACGTCGGTGACGCTCGCGCCCGCGCTGTCGGCGATGATCCTGAAAGCGCATGCCGACGAACACGATGCGGCCGCGCCCGTGTCGCGGGTTGGCGCGCTGTTCGCGCCTGCGATGCGCGTCGTGCGGCGCTTCGCGAACGCATTCAACCGCGTGTTCCTGCGCCTGTCCGATGCGTATGGCCGGCTGGTCCGGAAAGTCGTCCGGATCATCCCTGCGATGGCCGCGCTGTACGTCGTGCTGATCGCCGCGACCGGCTATCTGCTCGTGTCGAGCCCGAAGGGCTTCATTCCGGCGCAGGATCGCGGCTACCTGGTCGTGCTCGTGCGGATGCCCGACGGCGCGACGCTCGAACGCACGAGCGCGGTCGCGCGCAAGATCGAGGACATCGCGCTGTCGGTGCCGGGGGTCGCCCGCGTGCCGGTGTTTTCCGGCGTCAATGCGGCGACCGGCACGAATTCGGCGAACAGCGCCGGCCTGTTCCCGGTGTTCAAGCCGTGGCCGGAACGCAAGAAGCAGGGCCTGACGATCGAGACGATTGCAGCCGAGATGCGTCAACGGCTGGCGAGCGTCACGGAAGCGTCGATCGTCGTCGCGATGCCGCCGCCGGTGCAGGGTCTCGGCAGCACGGGCGGCTTCGCGATGCGGCTCGAAGACCGCAACGGCCTCGGCACCGCCGCGCTCGCGAAGGCGACGCAGGATCTGGTGGCCGCCGCCAACCGCACGCCCGGCATGGTCGGCGTCTATACGCCCTACTCCGCGACGAGCCCGCAGGTGCATGTCGAACTCGACCGCGAGAAGGCCGAGATGCTCGGTGTGCCGAGCCAGGAGATCAACGATGCGGTCGAGACGTATTTCGGCTCGACCTACATCAACGACTTCAACATCGTCGGGCGCACCTATCGCGTCACCGCGCAGGCCGACCTGCCGTTCCGCGTCGGTGCATCCGATCTCGCGCGGCTGAAGGTGCGCAACCGCGACGGCGACATGGTGCCGATCGGCAGCGTGACCCGCATCGACGACACGCTCGGCGTCGATCGCGCACCGCGCTACAACCTGTATCCGGCCACCGAAATCAACGGCGATACGGCACCCGGCCTCGGCTCCGGCTTCGCGATCAAGACGATGGAAACGCTCGCGAAACAGGTGCTGCCGCCCGGCATCTCGTTCGAATGGACCGATCTGTCGTACCAGCAGACCACCGCCGGCAACACGGGGCTGCTCGTGTTCCCGCTGTGCGTGCTGCTCGTGTATCTGGTGCTCGCCGCGCAGTACGGCAGTTGGAGCCTGCCCGTGTCGATCCTGCTGATCGTGCCGATGTGCCTGCTCGCCGCATCGCTCGGCGTGCGCGCGCTCGGCCAGGACGTGAACATCCTCACGCAGATCGGCTTCATCGTGCTGGTCGGGCTCGCTGCCAAGAACGCGATCCTGATCGTCGAGGTCGCGCGGCAGCTGGAGTCCGACGGCATCGAACTGGTGGAGGCCGTCGTCGAAGCATGCGTGCAGCGGCTGCGCCCGATCGTGATGACGTCGCTCGCGTTCATTCTCGGCGTGCTGCCGCTCGTGATCTCGGAAGGCGCCGGCGCGGAAATGCGGCAGGCGGTCGGCGTGGCCGTGTTCTTCGGCATGATCGGCGTGACGTTCTTCGGGCTGCTGTTCACGCCCGTCTTCTATGTGATGGTTCGCCGGCTCGCGACGCGCAAGACCGCTGTCGCGGCCGTCGCGACGGAGGGGGTGCAATGAAGTTCGTTCGACTTGTGGCCGCGCTGTCCGCGGCGGCCGTCCTGACCGCGTGCACGAGCGCGCCGGTCGCCCACGTCACGCCGCCGCCGCTGGCTTCGACCTATGCGAACGCGGATCTCGTGGCCGGTGGCCCGGCGGCCGACACCGGCGCATGGTGGCGCAGCTTTCACGATCCCATTCTCGACCGGCTGGTCGACACGGCGCTCGCGAACAACCTTGACCTGAAAGCCGCGGTCGCGCGCATCGACGCGGCGCGCGCGGTACGGATCGGCACGGCATCGCAGTGGTTTCCGTCGCTCGACCTGAACGCGAGCGCCGGCCGCCAGCGGATGTCCGCGTCGCAGGCGTTCCCGACCGATACGCCGACGACCGGCAATGCGTTCGACCTGAATGCAAGCCTCGCGTGGGAAATCGATGTCTTCGGCCGCATCCGTCAGGGTGTGTCGGCCGCCGACGCGGACATCGCGTCCGCGCAAAGCGATGCGGCGGCCGTGCGGATCGCGACGATCGACGAAACCGTGCGGACCTACGTGACGGTGCGCGGCCTCGAACAGCGCCTGGCACTGGTCGAGGCCAACGCACTGAGCCAGCGCAGCACCGAGGAATCGACGCGGCGCCTGTTCGACGCCGGCGTCGTGCCGATTGCCGACGTCGATCGCGCCGCCGCGCAGACGGAGACGACGCTGGCCGAACTGCCCGCGCTGCAACTGCAGCGGCAGGCCGCGATTCATCGGCTGTCGATCATCACCGCGTCGACGCCGCAGGACATCTACGCGCAACTCGACCCGCCTGCGCCGGGGCCGGTGTGGACGGCCGCCGCGCCGGGCATCGGCACGCCGGCCGACCTGCTGCGCCGGCGGCCGGACGTCCGCGCGG
>NZ_JAAGPP010000128.1:0-26880 GCF_017104975.1 Burkholderia sp. Ac-20344 | reverse complement strand
GCTGCACGGCGCGCCGTTCCACCTCGGCAGCGCGGCCGCCGGCGCGTTCGGCCTTGCGGGCGCCGCCGGCGCGCTGGCTGCGCCGATCGCCGGGCGCATGGCCGACCATCACGGCCCCGAGCGCGTCACGCGCATCGGCATCGGCATCGCAGCGGTGTCGTTCGCGTCGATGGCCGCCGCGCCGCTGATGTCGCCGCATGCCCAGCTCGTGCTGCTCGCGGTCGCGACGATCGGCTTCGATCTCGGCGTGCAGGCCACGCTGATCGCGCACCAGGCGATCGTCTACCGGATCGACCCTGCATCGCGCAGCCGCCTCAACGCGGTGCTGTTCGTCGGCATGTTCATCGGGATGGCAGCCGGCGCCGCGATCGGCAGTTTGTTGCTCGCGCAACTGGGCTGGAATGCGGTGACCGCGCTGGCCGTCATCACCTCGCTGGCCGCGCTCGCCGTGCGGATCTGGCGCCACTGACATTCCGCAGCGCACACGCAAGGCGGGCAGGCCCACAGGGCCTGCCCGCCTTTTCTTTTATTTTCGATCGGCGCACACATGACGCCGCGCGCCCTGGCAGATTGGAGCGCATCTGGCGCGACAACCGCTCATCCCGTGCAAGATCCGCACCGGCCCGCACGATTATCCAGTTCAACCCATTATTTTTCCGGCGGCCGTGCGTGTCGATACGGAAACATCGGACGATTCGGATGCACCGCGCCACGCGGCGCTCGCCCATCCGGCCCCACCGCACAGCCCCGTTTTATCAGGGGATTCCCGGTATTTTTTCGCATTTTCTTCGAAATAACGGGTGACATACTTGCCCCCCGTTGCGCTCCGGTACGAGCGCGCTTCCAGGCCCTGTCGGCCGCACGTCATGCACTGCGGTTCGCCGGGGTCGCACGATATGAACAATTTCGACACCACGATCCAGATCTTCCTTACCCAGATGACGTTCGGTCCGCTGATGAATCACGCGATCCGCGTGATCGCGGGCCTGTATACGTTCAAGGGCTTCGTGCTCATTCCCGTGCTGTGCTGGCTATGGTTCCAGCCGGGCCCGAACCGCGAGCGCCAGCGCGAGCGGGTCGTCGCGACGATCGCGAGCGGGCTCATCGCACTCGCGTTCGGCCGGCTGCTCGCACAGGTGCTGCCGTTCCGCGTGCGGCCGATCTACAACCCCGACCTGCACCTGCACTTCCCGTCGGCCGGACTGCGTGCAGCCACGCTGCAGGCGTGGAGTTCGTTTCCGAGCGATCACGCGATGCTGTGGATGGCGATCGCCGCCGGCATCTTCATCATCGCGCGCCGCGTCGGCGTGTTCGCGCTGCTGTATTCGGTCGTGTTCATCTGCCTGCCGCGCGCGTATCTCGGCTTTCATTACCCGACCGACCTGATCGCCGGCGCCGCGATCGGCATCGCGCTCGCGTGGCTGCTGACGCGCGACGCGATCCGCTCGCGCTTCGCGCCGCAGGTGCTGGCGATGATCCGGCGCTTCCCCGCGCCAGCGTATACGCTCGCGTTCCTGCTGTGCTTCGAGCTGATCACGCAGTTCGACGAACTGCTGACGCTCGCGCAGTCGGCCACTCATACGATGTGACGGGGAGACGCCGCGATGCTGCCGCTCCTTTCGTTCCGTCGTCGCCCGGGCACGCGCTGCCGGCCGTGCGCGGCAACCGCGCGCCGCGCGACGGCCGCGCCGGTCAGTCGCGATCCGGTGCGCCCAGCGGAAAGAACGAGCGATACGGCCGCGCCTCGTCGACCGCGCGTGCGAACGACGGTCGCGCCAGCAGACGCTTGCGATACGCGATCACGTTCGCGAACGACGGATCGATCCGGTGCGTCCAGTCCGCGTAGAACAGGAACGGCGCCGCGCCGCAGTCGGCGAGGCTGAAGCGGTCGCCGGCCGCCCATTCGCGATCGGCCATCTTCTTGTCCAGCCACGCATACGACGTCTCCAGCATCGCACGCGCGTCGGCGACACCACGCGCATCGCGCTCGGCATCCGGCCGCAACGCGTCGTGAACGACCTTCTGCTGCGGCGTCGACACGTAGTTGTCGAAGAAACGATCCATCGCCCGCACCTCGAGCGCCGCGTGCGGATCGTCGGGCAGCAGCCGCACGGGGCCCGGATGGTTCAGGCCGAGATACTCGATGATGATCGACGCCTCGACCACCGTGCAACCGGCGTCGACGAGCACCGGAAAACGCTTCAGCGGCCACAGCGCGGCCAGCTCCTGCATCGGCTTCGGATCGTCGTGCGCGAGCACGCGATACTCGAACGGCGTGCCGTTCTCGTACAGCGCGGTCAGCACCTTCTGGCAGTAGGACGAAAAGGGATGGGCGTATAGCGTCGGCATCATCGTGCGGTCTCTCAGGGTTTCGGCACCGCGCGATGCGGCGCCACGTGATCGGATACCTTGACGACGAACGGCACCGGGCCGTTTCGACAACGGTCCGGATTTTTTTGTACTGCGACTCGGGCCGTTACGATCGGCCGTCCATCACGACGCGCCCTTCGGCACGCCAGCGCAGCATGCCGCCGCCGAGATTCGCCACCGTGTCGAAGCCGGCCTTCAGCAGGATGACGGTCGCCTGCGCGGAGCGCCCGCCGGCCCGGCACACGGTCACGACCGGCCGGTCGCGCGCGATCTCGCCGGCACGCGCAGCCAGTTCGCCGAGCGGAATCGGCGTCGCGCCGGGCAGATGGCCGAGCGGGCCCGTGAATTCGTCCGGCTCGCGCACGTCGACGACCTGCACCGCCGGCAGATGATCCTCGAGCCACTGCGGATCGATTTCCCAGAACCCGGCGAACGTATAGACGAGCGGCGCCCA
This sequence comes from Burkholderia sp. Ac-20344, assembly GCF_017104975.1. NCBI lineage: Bacteria > Pseudomonadati > Pseudomonadota > Betaproteobacteria > Burkholderiales > Burkholderiaceae > Burkholderia > Burkholderia sp. Ac-20344. The sequence goes on along the minus strand of NZ_JAAGPP010000128.1, from coordinate 24,056 downwards.
GTCGGGGGCCGCCTGCACATCGGGCGCGTTCGCGGCGACGCCGCACTGCAGGTTCGCCGGCACCGCCACGTCGATCTGGCGCGGATGCGCGAGCCCGAGGTTGCGCATGTAGCCGGCGAAATCGTCTTCGCTCAGATCGCCGCCGAGACGCGGATTGAAGCGCCGCTCCTCGCCGACGCTCGTCACCGTGAGCCCGCGATAGTCGTGCGCCGGATACAGCAGGCACGCGGCCGGCAGCGTGAAGAGCCGGCCGTGTACTGCGCGATACAGCGCGCGCGGGTCGCCCTGCTGGAAGTCGGTGCGGCCCGTACCGCGGATCAGCAGGCAATCGCCGGTGAATGCCATCGATTCGTCGTCGAGCACGAGGCTGATGCAGCCGCTCGTGTGGCCGGGCGTCGCGCGCACGGTCAGGTAGCGTGCGCCGAACGCGCAGCGGTCGCCGTCGTTCAGGTAGCGGTCGGCGCCCTGCGCGCCGCTCGCGGCCGAGATCGCGATCGTGCTGCCCGTGCGCTGCTTCAGCAGCCATGCACCCGTCACGTGATCGGCATGCACGTGCGTGTCGACGGTCGCGACGAGCCTCAGCCCGAGTTCGTCGAGCAGCGCCGCGTCGCGGCGCACCTGTTCGAACACGGGATCGATCAGCAACGCTTCGCGCGATGCGCTGTCGGCAAGCAGATACGTGTACGTCGACGATTGCGGGTCGAAGAGTTGCCGGAAGATCATCGCGAAGTCGCTCCGTCGCTGGTTGATGCGTGCTTGATGCGTGCTTGATACGTACTTAATGCGTGTTTGATGCGTATTGCCCGGCCCGCGCCGCCGCCGTCGCCGTCGCGCGGGCCGCCCCGTCGTGGTCCTGCATGGCCGGCATCCGGCCGGCACGATGAATCAGCGCGGCTGCGTCACGTAGCGCAGGTACGGCTTCAGCGTCCGGAAGCCGTCCGGATACTTCTGCTTCGCCGCATCGTCCGACACCGACGTCGGAATGATGACATCGTCGCCGGGCTTCCAGTTGACCGGCGTCGCCACCGTATGCTTCGCATTGAGCTGCAGCGCGTCGAGCAGGCGCAGCACCTCGTCGAAGTTGCGCCCGGCGCTCATCGGATAGACGAGCATCGCCTTGACCTTCTTGTCCGGCCCGATGACGAACACCGAGCGCACGGTCGCGTTGTCGACCGCCGTGCGCGGGCCGCCGCTCGCATTCGGATGAATCATGTCGTACAGCTTCGCAACCTTCAGTTCGTCGTCGCCGATCAGCGGATAGTTGACCGCGTGACCCTGCGTTTCAGCGATATCCGCCACCCACTTCCGGTGATCGCTGACCGGATCGATCGACAGCCCGATGATCTTCGTGTTGCGCTTGTCGAACTCCGGCTTGAGCCCGGCCATGTAGCCGAGTTCGGTCGTGCATACCGGCGTGAAATCCTTCGGATGGGAAAACAGGATCGCCCAGTGGTCGCCAATCCATTCATGAAAGCGGATCGTTCCCTCGGTGGTCTCCGCGGTGAAATCGGGCGCGTCCTCGCCTAGTCGAATCGACATGTTCGTCTCCGTCTAAATGGGAATCGTCACGACGCCCGCGCCGCGGCTTGCGCGCGACGCGCGATCGTCCGCGCGCGAAGTGCCGGCATGGCACATGCCGGGTTCCGCGCGTTCATATAGCCTAGTTCAAAATGCGCGAGCCACCGGCATGCGGTGTGCGGCATCCGCCGTGCCGTGGCCGATTCCGGCGACGAATGCGGTGCAGCACGACGTTGCGCCGCACCCGGCCGCTAGCGAGTACGCACTGACTTACACTACCGGCTGTTCTCGTCTTACGTTCACAGGAATGCCGCCGACATGTCGATGACGATCGATCCGAAGCAGGCCGCCGCGCTGCTGGCCGTCGCCGACACGGGCAGCTTCGAGCAGGCCGCCGTGCGCCTGCACGTGACGGCGTCCGCCGTCACGCAGCGGGTCCGCGCGCTGGAGGCGAGCCTCGGCACGCCGCTTGTGCTGCGCACGCGGCCGTGCCGCCCGACGGTGGCCGGGCAGCGCGTGCTGCAGCACCTGCGCCGCGTCGCGCTGCTGCAGGCCGACCTGCAAAGCACGCTCGCCACCGAGCGCGAATCGCCGATCTCGGTCACGATCGCGCTCAACTCCGACAGCCTCGGCACGTGGTTTCTCCCCGCGCTGACGTCGGTGCTCGCGGGCGAGCGCATCCTGTTCGAGCTGATCGTCGAGGATCAGGACCATACGTTCGCGCTGCTCGAAAGCGGGATGGCAGTGGGCTGCGTGACGACCGAGCCGAAGCCGATGCGCGGCTGCCTCGCGACGCCGCTCGGCACGATGCGCTACCGGCTGCTCGCCGCCGCCGCGTTCGCGGTGCGCTGGTTTCCGCGCGGGCTGAACCGCACGAGCGCGCGCAAGGCGCCCGTCGTCGCGTATTCGCGGCGCGATACGCTGCAGTCGTCGTTCCTGAAGGAGAAGTTCGGGTTGCCCGAAGGGGCCTACCCGTGCCACTACGTGCCGGGCACGCATTCGCACTTCGCGGCGGTGCGGCACGGGCTCGGCTATGCGATGGTGCCGGAGCCGCTGATCGGCAGCGCGCCGCTCGACGTGCAGGGGCTCGTCGATCTCGCGCCCGCGCATCCGACCGACGTCACGCTGTACTGGCACGCGTGGACCGTGCAGTCGCCGACGATGGCGTCGTTGTCCGAGCGGGTCGTCGAAGCGGCGCGCCGGCTGCTCGCGCCGCTGCCGTGACGCGCGTGTGAGCGACACCGCCGACGCCGCGTGCGGCATGCGGCATGCGGCATGCGGCATGCGGTGTGCGGCGCGGTACACCTAAACGACGAGAGACCCCGCCGCGCCGCCTATACTTTTTCCATCGGCCTCGCGAACGCGCCGCGCGGCCGATCACGCCCATCCGGCCGCGCCCTTTCCCGTCAGGAGAACATCATGTCTCGCCGCTACATCGATTGCCGCGAGTTTCCCAGCGCGACGAACTGCTCGGTCGCGATTTCTGCCGACTCCGACAACGAACTGCTGGAAGCCGCCGTGCAACATGCGGTCCTGGTACACCAGCACACCGACAGCGCCGAACTGCGCACGCAGCTGAAAGCGCTGTTCCGCGACGGCACACCGCCCGCCGACGCACCCCGGCAAGCGTAATCCGCCGGCTCGCCCGATATCGACAGACGGGTTGCCACGTCGCCCCCGCCGCCTCTCCGCCTCCTGCTTCGCGCCACATCGCGCCGGCGCCCCCGCCGGCCGGCGCATTCCACCTCACGCGCGGCGCTGCGCGAAATACGCACCGACCGCGTCGATAAACGTATCGATGTCCGCGCGCGACACGTCGCAGTGCGTGACGAAGCGCGACGCGTACAGCATCTGCGTGAGGATCCCGCGCGCCTTGAGCCACGCCTCGAGCGGCGCGCAATCGGCTTCGGGGAATTGCGCGAACACCATGTTCGTCGCGTGCGACAGCACCTTCACGGCGTCGATGCGCGCGAGGCCTTCCGCGAGATGCGCGGCATTCGCGTGATCGTCCGCGAGCCGCTCGACGTTGTGGTCGAGCGCGTACAGGCACGCGGCCGCGAGAATGCCCGACTGCCGCATCGCACCGCCGAGCACCTTGCGCCAGCGCTGCGCGCGCTCGATCAGCGCGCGGTTGCCGACCAGCACCGAGCCGACCGGTGCACCGAGCCCTTTCGAGAAGCAGATCGACACGGTGTCGAACGGCGCGCCCAGCTCGGCGATCGAACGGCCCGACGCGACGGCCGCGTTGCACACGCGCGCGCCGTCGAGGTGCAGCGACAACCCGCGGCTGCGCGCGAACGCGGTGACTTCCTGCACATAGCCTTCCGGCAAGACCTGGCCGCCGATCGTGTTTTCGAGCGCGAGCAGGCGCGTGCGGGCAAAGTGATTGTCGATCGGCTTGATCGCCGCGGCGATCTTCGCGAGCGGCAGCGTGCCGTCCGGCGCGTTCTCGATCGGCTGCGGCTGGATGCTGCCCAGCACGGCCGCACCGCCGCCTTCGTACTTGTAGGTGTGCGCGAGCTGGCCGACGATGTATTCGTCGCCGCGTTCGCAATGGGCCATCAGCGCAGCCAGGTTGCTCTGCGTGCCGCTCGGGAAGAACAGGCCGGCTTCCTTGCCGGCCCGCTCGGCGGTCACCGCCTGCAGGCGCAGCACGGTCGGGTCGTCACCCCATACGTCGTCGCCGGTTTCGGCGGCAGTCATCGCGGCCAGCATTGCCTGGCTCGGACGTGTCACGGTATCGCTGCGTAAATCGATCATCGCTGAGTCCTGGGTAAACGCGGACCGGAACCGATGCGTCCGGCCCTGCCGAAACGAGACTCAGAGTGTACGCAATTCATGCCGCGCCTGCCGATGGCCGATGGCCGACGCGCACCCCGATTCCGCGTGCACGAGGTCGTTCCAATGACGCGACGCGCCATATTGACGCACGTGCGTCAGACCGCCACGCCCCGACTGCGCACGCCGCAAGCAGCCTTCTTGATACGAATCAACGATTTACCCCGGAATCGTGCGCGACGGGCTGGACATCTGCGACGAGTTGGCGCATTTCGCGGTGCAACATCGCGGCACATACTCCGGCCAACCCCGACGCCCGTCCGCCGGGGTCCGCCGGCACCCGCCGGCGGGTATCGTCAGCCTCGGTCAACTGGTATGGACACCGCTCTTTCGGCCCTCGATCTGGCCCGCCTGCAATTCGCGTTCACCGTCTCCTTTCACATCGTCTTTCCGGCGCTGAGCATCGGCCTCGCCAGCTTCATCGCCGTGCTCGAATATCGCTGGCTGAAAACCGGCAAGCAGTACTACAAAACCCTCTGCCTGTTCTGGTCGAAGATCTTCGCGGTCGCGTTCGGCATGGGCGTCGTCTCCGGCGTCGTGATGAGCTACCAGTTCGGCACGAACTGGTCGGGCTTCTCGAGCTTCGCCGGCGCCGTCACCGGGCCGCTGCTGATGTACGAGGTCATGACCGCGTTCTTCCTCGAGGCCGGCTTCCTCGGCATCATGCTGTTCGGCTGGAACCGCGTGAGCCCGCGCGCGCACTTCGGTGCGACGCTGATGGTCGCGATCGGCACGCTGATCTCGACGTTCTGGATCCTCGCGTCGAACAGCTGGATGCAGACGCCGCAGGGCTTCGAGATCGTCGACGGCCGCGTCGTGCCGACCGACTGGTTCGCGATCGTCTTCAACCCGTCGTTCCCGTACCGCCTGTTCCACATGGCGATCGCCGCATTCATCGTCGCCGCGCTGGTGGTGGCCGCGACCGGCGCGTGGCACCTGCTGAAGGGCCGCCGCGACAAGGGCGTGAAGAAGATGTTCTCGATGGCGCTGTGGCTGCTGCTCGTGCTCGCACCGCTGCAGGCCGTGATCGGCGACCAGCACGGCATCAACACGCTGAAGCACCAGCCCGCGAAGATCGCCGCGATCGAAGGGCTGTGGGAAACCGAGAAGGGCGGCACGCCGCTCAACCTGTTCGGCATTCCGGACATGAAGGCGGAAACGACCCGCTACGCGGTGAAGGTGCCGCACCTCGGCAGCCTGATCCTCACGCACAGCTGGGACGGCGAGATCCGCGGGCTGAAGGAATTCCCGCCGGAAGACCGCCCGAATTCGACGGTCGTGTTCTGGAGCTTCCGGATCATGGTCGGCCTCGGCTTCGCGATGATCGGCCTCGCCGCGCTCGCATGGTTCCTGCGCCGTCGCGGCCGCCTGTATGAATCGAAGTGGTTCCAGCGCTTCGCGCTCGTGATGGGCCCGACCGGCTTCGTGTCGCTGCTCGCGGGCTGGGTCACGACCGAAGCCGGCCGCCAGCCGTGGGTCGTGTATGGCGTGATGCGCACCGCGCACGCGGTATCGCCGCTGTCGGTGCAGCAGGTCAGCCTGTCGATGATGACGTTCGTGATCGTGTATTTCCTCGTGTTCGGCACCGGCGTGTACTACATGCTGAAGCTGATGAAGGCCGGTCCCGCGCTGCCCGACGTGAAGCACGACACCACGCCCGACACGCGTCCCGATCACACCGCGCGCCGCCCGATGTCGGCCGTCGACGAGCCGCTCGAGACCGTCTGAGCCCCACCCCATCCGCACACGAGAAAACCTATGGACGTCACCGTAATCTGGGCCGCGATCATCGCATTGGGGCTCTTCATGTACGTCGTGCTCGACGGCTTCGACCTCGGCATCGGCATCGTCTTCCCGTTCTTCCCGGACGAGAAGGAACGCGACCTGATGATGAACACGGTCGCGCCCGTGTGGGACGGCAACGAGACCTGGCTCGTGCTCGGCGGCGCCGGGCTGTTCGCGGTGTTCCCGGTCGTCTATGCGACCGTGCTGTCGGCGCTGTACCTGCCGCTGATCTTCATGCTGGTCTGCCTGATCTTCCGCGGCGTGTCGTTCGAGATCCGCGCGAAGGCGCGGCGCACCAAGCAGCTGTGGGATCTCGCGTTCATCGGCGGCTCGGCCGGCGCGACGCTGTTCCAGGGGATCGCGCTCGGCGCGTTCCTGCAGGGCATCAACGTGAAGAACGGCGTGTTCGCGGGCGATGCCTTCGACTGGCTCACGCCGTTCAGCCTGCTGACCGGCCTCGGCCTGATCGTGACCTATGCGCTGCTCGGCTGCTGCTGGCTCGTCGCGAAGACGGAAGGCGACCTGCAGCGGCGCCTCCATCGCGTCGTGTGGCCGCTGACGGTCGTGCTGCTCGGCTTCATCGCGGTCGTCAGCCTGTGGACGCCGCTGCAGGATCCGGCCATCGCGCAGCGCTGGTTCGATTCGGGGCTGTTCTGGCGCCTGCTGCCGGTGCCGTTCCTGGTCGCCGGGTGCGCGGTGTGGATGCGGCGCGCGGTGCGCAACCGGCATGACATGACGCCGTTCGTGCTCGCGCTGGCGCTCGTGCTGCTCGGCTACGTCGGCCTGCTCGTCACGCTGTTCCCGTATGCGATTCCGCAGACGATGACGATCTGGGAAGCCGCGGCGCCGCGTTCCAGCCAGACCTTCACGCTGGTCGGCGCAGCGGTTATCCTCCCGATCATCATCGCTTATACGACGATGGGTTATTGGGTATTCCGAGGCAAGGTGCGCCATGAAGACCAGCATTACTACCACCACTGATTCCGCCGGGCGCCCCGCCGCGGCGCCACGGTCGCGGATGCGCGGCTGGATGTGGTTCGTCGTCCTGTGGGCGGGCGGCGTGATCGGCGCCGTCACACTCGGCTACGCGTTCAAGATCTTCATGAACCTGACGCTGTTTGCGGTGAAGTAGGCCGGCCGACTGACCGGCATTCCCCCCTCCGGACGCCTCGCGCATCTGTCGATCGATCGACGGATGCGCCGCTCCCGCTACCACGGGAGTCGCTGTTGCGGCGCGCGCCGCATGACGCCGAGCTTCAATCCCGGCATGCCGAATGTGTGTCCGTGGTGTCGCGTCTGCCTGTTCACCAGGAACAGTGCCATTTCGGCAGGAATCTATACCGATCGTGCCTGTCGATGCCGGCAATCCATGTAGATATCGGCCGAAACAGCTATTTCGCGCGCTCGATGGCAGCCTACCGCCGTTCGCGCAGCACCGCCTCGATCTTGCGATCGGTCTTGTACTGACTCAGCGCATACACCGACCAGATCGCGGCCGGCAGCCAGCCGATGATCGTGATCTGCAGAATCAGGCAGATGATCCCGGCGATCGGGCGGCCGATCGTGAAGAACTGGAACCACGGCAGCAGCAGGGCAAGCAGAAGGCGCATCTGGAATCCTCTCGAGGCGTCGTTGAACGTTCGTGCGCAGCCAATATGGCGAGTTGCCCGCGCCATTTCAAGTCCGGGACCAACAACCCCGGACGAGAAGCCATACCCCATGCCACCGGCCTACGCCGAATCGGCCAGCCACCGCGCAGCCCGCGCAACGAGCGGATCCGCTTCGTCGAAGCATTCGGCGCCCGCCACGCGCGGCGCGTCGCAAATCGCGAACACCGGCTTGCCCCACTGCAACCCGAGCGCGATCTCGGACAGCGTGCCGAGCCCGCCGCCGACTGCGATCAGGCACAGCGACGCACGCGCGACCAGTGCGTTGCGCGTGATGCCGAGCCCGGTCGGCAGCGCGACGCTCAAATAGGGATTCGCGAGCGTCGCATCGTCTTCCGGCAGCAGCCCGATCGCGCACCCGCCGGCCGCATGCGCGCCGCGCGCGGCCGCCTCCATCACGCCCTGCTTGCCGCCGCCGACGATGGCGACACCCGTCGCCGCGAGCGCATGCGCAACCCGCTCCGCGACCCGCATCTGCTCGTCGGTCGCCTCACGCGGACCGATCACGCCAACCGGCATGCGATGCCGCCGCGTGCCGCGCTGCCGCTGCGCGAGTTGCGCCAGCGCGTCACACGCCGCTTCCGACCATTCATCCATGACGTCGTTGCCGTACAAGGCCTTCCCCCAATGCAAGAACGCAGGTGCAGATCGCCGTCAGCACGATCGACAGCACGGCCGCCTGCGAGAAATCGGTCTGCCCGTCCGACAGCTTCAAATACATCAGCAGCGGCAGGATGTTGATCTGCGTGCCGGCCAGCGCGAGCGCCGTGCCGTAAGTGCCGAGCGCGATCGCCGTGACGAGGCACCACGCGGACGCGACCGACGGCCACAGTTCGCGCCACGCGACGTCGAGCCACGCGCGCCACGGCCGCGCGCCGAGCGTCAGCGCCGCCTCGAGCGGCCGCCGGTCGAGATTCGCGAGCGCCGGATAGATCATCAGCGCGACCCGCGGAATCAGGTAGTACGCATACGCGACCGCCAGCCCGGGCATCGTGTAGATCGCGCCGCCGAGCACGTTCGGGTCCGCGCCCAGCGACGCTGCCAGCGTGGTGACGAAGCCGGCGCGGCCGAACGCGAGGATGAAGCCGTAGGCGATCACCAGCCCGGAGAACGCGAGCGGCACGCCGAGCAGCGCGAGCGTCCAGTGGCGGCGGGCGGGTGATTGCCCCGCCAGCGCGAATGCGACCGGCACGCCGACGCCAACCGACAGCGTGCCGGCACCCACCGCCAGCGCCAGTGAACGTCCGATCGCATCCGCGACGAGCGGATCGCGCAGCACCGCGGCGAACGCACGGCCACCGTCCGTGAAGGCCGAGCCGACGAGCGCGGCGAGCGGCAGCGCGAAGCACACCGCCAGCAATACCGCCGCCGGCACCGCGCCGAAGCGGCGCAACGCGCCGCGTTCCGCCAGGGAGGTCTGCATCGTGTGCCCCTTAGTTGCCGAGCGTCGCCTGCGACCAGAGCTGGTCGACTTCGGCTTTGCGCGTCGCCGCCTTCGCCACGTCGAGCGGGCGCACCTGCGGCGCCTTCGGCAGCTTCGCCGCGACGTCGGGCGCGACCGGCGTGCCGGGCACGGCCGGCCGCACGAAGCCCTGCGCGAACAGCGCCTGCCCGGCGTCGCTCATCACCAGGTTGAGCCAGAGCTGCGCGGCGGACGGGTTCGGACCGTTCTTCACGAGGCTCATCGCATACGGCGCCGATACGCTGCCGTCCTGCGGAATCACGACGTCGGCCGCGTCGCCCATGCCGTCGACGTACTTCGCCTTCAGGCCGTCGTTCTCGTAGCCGATCAGGATCGGAATCTCGCCCTTCACGAACTTCGCATAAGGCGTCGTGCCCTCGACGCGCAGCACGTTGCCCGCGCTCTTCAGCTTGCCGAAGAATTCCGCGCCGGGCTTCGGGTTCTCGACGCTGCCGCCGTTCGCATACGCAGCCGCGAACACCGCGACCTGCCCCTGCCCGGTCGAACGCGGGTCGAGATAGACGACCGCGTTGCGATATTCCGGCTTCAGCAGGTCGGACCAGCGCTGCGGCACGTTCTTCACGAGCTTGCGGTTGACGAGGAATGCGATGTTCAGCGAATGCACCGCAAACCAGCGGCCGTCGGCCGAGCGAAACACGTTCGGCAGCTTGTCGAAGTTGACCGGCTTGAACGGCGCGACGACGTCCTTGCTCTCGGCATCGAGCGCCGACGCCGCGAAGTAATACGCGGTATCGGCCTGCGGACGGCGGCGTGACTTGTCGAGCGCGACCACGGTGGCCGCCGAGCCGATGTCGTTGTAGGTGATCTCGACCTTCGGATAGCGCTTGCGGAACTCGGCGAACAGCGCCTTCCAGTTCGCCCATTCGGGGCCCGTGTCGAACGACACGACGAGCCCTTCGTCGGCGGCTTTCGCATACAGCGCGTCCTCGCCCGGATACAGCGGTGCGGCGTGCGCCGGCGCGGCAGCCAGCGCCGCGACCGCGCACAGCGCCAGCACGCCGGCGCGCAGGGTTTTCACAAGAGGGTGGCCTGCAAGCATCGGGAATCTCCGTTGAATGAAAGGGGTCATTGCGCGGCCGGCGCGGCCGGCAGCACGAGCAGATGGCGCGGTTCGATCGCGATACGCCGTGTGGCCGGCACGCGGCCTTCGCACAGCAGCGGGTCGGCCGAGCCGGCGGGAATGAAGTCGTAGCGTTGCGTCGCGCCGAAGTAGCGCACTTCGCCCGGGCAGCCGTCGATGCGGTTCACGCCGTGCTCCGGCGGATCGGCCTCCACGTGCTCGGGCCGCACCAGCACCTCGATCTCGGCGCCCGGCTGGTGCGCGCCGGTCTCGACGCGCAGCGTCGCGAACCGCACGTCGACGGTGTCGTGCGCGATCACGCGGCCGCGCAGCAACGTCGAATGCCCGACGAAGCGCGCGACCTGCGCGGACGCGGGCCGCTCGTACAGGTCGCGCGGCGTGCCTACCTGCAGCACCCGCCCGCCGTCGACGATCGCGACGCGGTCGGCCATGCTCAGCGCCTCGTCCTGGTCGTGCGTGACGAGCAGCGTCGTCGCGCCGCACGCGCGCTGCAACGCGCGAATTTCGTCGCGTAGCTGATGGCGGATGCCGGCGTCGAGCGCCGCCAGCGGCTCGTCGAGCAGCAGCAGCTTCGGTTCGATCACGAGCGCGCGCGCCAGCGCGACGCGCTGCTGTTGCCCGCCGGACAGCATCGCGATGCCGCGCTCCGCGTGCGCCGCCAGGCCGACGCGCTCGAGCATCTCGTGCGCGCGCCGCCGCCGCGCATCGGCCGCGACACCGCGCATCCGCAGCCCGTACGCGACGTTGTCGGCCACCGACAGGTTCGGAAACAGCGCGTAGTGCTGGAACACCATGCCCACTTCGCGCCGCCACACCGGCACGCCCGCCATGTCGTCGCCGCCGATCGCGATGCGGCCGCTGCCGCCGTCGAGCAGGCCGGCCGCGAGCCGCAGCAGCGTGGACTTGCCGGAGCCGCTGCGCCCCATCACCGCGAGCAGCTCGCCTTGCGCGGCGGACAGCGTGACGTCGTCGACGCCGTGACGCGCGCCGGGATACTGGAAACTGACGTGTTCGAATTCGAGACTCATGACGGACTCACTTCATACGTTGCACGGTGCCGACCGACACGAGCGTCGCGAGCACGGCGAGGACGAGCAGCACGACGGTGGCCGCGCACGCCATCCCCGACGCGCCGTAGAACGCCTGCAGCAGCACGATCGGATAGTTGCGGTAGCGAAAGCCGGCGATCAGGTTCGAGATCTGGAATTCGCCGATCGACAGCGCGGCCACCATCACGAGCCCCGAAAACAGGCTGTGCCGCAGGTTCGGCAGCACGATCGTGAAGAACTGGCGCAGCGGCGTCGCACCGAGCGTCGCCGCGCAGGTCTCGAGGCGCGCGAGCCCGAGGTGGCGCAGGTCGCTGAGGAGCGTCTGCAGCAGGTACGGCAGCGTCAGCACCGCGTGGGCCGCGATCATCAGCGGCAACGTGCCGAGCCACGGCAGCGTGTCGCCGCTGAAGATCGCGATGTAGCCGAAGCCGAGCGTCAGCGCGGGCACGCCGACCGGCATCAGCATCACGACGCGCGTCGCCATGCCGCGCCCGGCCTGGGCACGATGATGCAGCGCATAGGCAAGCGGCAGGCCGATCAGTGCGTTGAGCGCGCAGCACGCCAGCGCCACCGTCAGGCTCACGCCGAATGCGCGGGTAAAGCTGCGATTCCCGGCCAGATCGGCGAACCAGTGCCCGGTGAAGCCGGTCGGCAGCAGCGTGTTCGTCCACGACTGGCCCACCGAGCCGATCAGCAGCAGCGCGATCGGCAACAGCAGGTAGAGCCCGAACACCGCGACGAGCGCGTTCAGCAGAAGGCGTCCGGCACGCGGACGCGCGGGCCTGTTACGCGAAATCGGAACACCATCGGCCAGTGCCGGGGCGGTAGACGCAGGCATGGAAACACTCGCGGACAAGAGACAAAGATGCCGCGCAACGCCCGCCGGTCGGGGCTGTCACGCGTTTTCTGGACTGCCGCAGTGTGCGGTTCCGACATGGCATCGTCATGAAAAAAACGTACAAAGCCCGCATCGATCTGTGCGCCGAAGGAATAGTCGCGATGAAGCACCTGTATCCGAACATCGCGGAACTGCACGCGTTCACCTGTTCTGCGAAGTACCTGAATTTTTCCTATGCGGCCCGCGAGCTGGGCCTGACGCCCAGCGCGGTCAGCCGGCAGATCGCGAATCTCGAGGCGCTGTTCGGCGTGAAGCTGTTCGCGCGCGAGGGGCGCAGCCTCGTGCTCACGCGCGCCGGGCAGGTGTACCACGCACGTGTCGCCGGCCCGCTGCGCGAGATCGGCAACGCGTCGATCGAGCTGCTGAGCGCGCGTGAGAACGGCGACCTGCTGACGATCGCCAGCGTGCCGACGTTTACGACCAAGTGGCTCGTGCCGCGGCTCTCGCGCTTTCTGGCCGTCGCGCCGGGCGTCACGCTGAGCTTTCGCCGTCATCTCGCGCACGGCGACATCTTTCCGTTCGGGCTCGACGCGGCGATCCGCTACGGCGACGGCGCCTGGGAAGGGGTGCGAAGCGATTACCTGGACGGCCGGACCTTCGTGCCCGTCTGTGCGCGTGAATTCGGCGAGCGGCACGCGTTGCGCACGCCCGCCGACGCCGTCACGGCGCCGCGCCTCGTGCACGAGCAGGCGGAAATCGCGTGGTCCGCGTGGGCGGAACGCCATCGCGCCACGCAAATGAACGCGCTCGCCGGGCCGCGCTTCGAACAGTATTCGGTGCTGATCCAGGCCGCGCAGGCAGGACTCGGGCTCGCGCTCGTGCCGCGTTTCCTGATCGCGGACAATCTCGCGGCCGGCACGCTCGTCGAACCGTTCGACGCGCCCGTCGAGGTCGACGCGCAGGGGCACTACCTGTGCTATGCGCCGGAACGCCTCGAGACGAGCGAAGCGTTGCGGCACTTCAGGGAATGGATGCTGGACGAATGCGCACCGGCGTAAGCCGGCCCGCATTCGTCATGCGGCGGGACGCGCGCCGCCGCGCACCCCGTCCCGGACACCGCCTGGCGGCAGCGTCCGGCAGACGTCGTCAGCGACCGATACCCAGCCCCGGCAGCACGCCGGTATTCTCGGCCACCACGGCATGCAGCAGGCGCGGGTTCGCGCCGAGCAGCGCGAGGATCGTCGGCGCGACCTGCTTCGTGCCGACAGTGTCGGTCACCGTGCGTGCGCGATGCAGGCCCGGATACGACACGAGCAGGCCGAGGTGGCTGTCGTCCGGCGCGTTGCCGCCGTGCTCCTCGTCCTTCTTCGTGCTCGACGTGTAGATCACGCCCGGATTCGGCTGGACGACGATGTCCGGCGTGCGGCCGTTGGCCGGATCGCCGAAGCGCTCGGCCAGCGCCGCGCCGTACAGGATGGTGGCCTGCGAACCGTCCGCGCAGATCCCCGGCGCGTTGCAGCCCAGGTTCGCCTTCAGCGTCTCTACGACGGCCGTGCGCTGGTTGCGGTCACGCAGCCAGATCAGGCCGACGTCGTCGGTCTGCACGAAGCCCGTGCCGACCAGGCCGGAGCCGTCGTTCAGGTTGCCTGTCTTCGTGTTGGCCTGGCCGAAGTTGCCGTTCGGGTCGATGTAGTTGTTCGCTTCTAGCAGCTTCGTCAGCGTGTCGCCGTTCTTCACGAGCTTCGTGTGATCGGTCGGCGACTGGCCATGCTTCGACGTGACGATCACGGCCGTCGACGCGTACAGGTTCGCCTGCTTCAGCGCCGCGACGACATGACCGATCGCGTTGTCGACATACGTGATCGCGTTCGCGACCTGCCCGTTCGGCGTGAAGTTGGCATCCAGGTAGCCGCCGGCCTTCGTCACCAGCGCCTTCTGCGCGACGCTCAGCGTCTGGAAATTCGCGCCGAACAGCGTCGGCACCGGCGCGCTCTTGGTGCCCGTCGAGTCGCGGCCGTTGATCTGGTTGATCAACGCCTGCACGTGCAGGTTGTCGAACTGCGCGGTATGCGAATAGACGTCCGTGTAGTCCGTTTGCGTCGCCGGGTCGATCGAGTTGATCTCGGTGCGCGCGAGATCGTCGACGCCGGTGCCCGACGGCCCGTTCAGCCAGTCGTAGCCCCACGCATGCTTGTCGGCCCACGCGGTGGTTGCGTTCGGGATGCCCGCCTTCACGGCCTCGAACACCGTGTTGGTCTTCACGTAGTTGTGCGGATAGACCGGCACGCACTTGCCGTTGACCTTCGCGTTCGGGATCGCCTGCGGGTTGAACGCGCCGCCGCCATTCAGGTGGACGAGCGCGCCGCCGTTCTGGGCATCGATGCCGGTCGTCTCGTCGAATACGACGTTCCAGCCCTGCTTGCCCGAGCAGCTCGTGTCGCCCGGCGCGTACAGGTTGCGGTCATACGACACGTCGTAGAACAGGCCGGCCGTCTTCGGCGAGCCGCCCGTCACGAGCGCGGCGAGCCCCGGGAACGAATCCGACAGGCCCGGCGTGTACGCGTTCGCGTACGTCACGCCGTGCTGCGCGAGCACCGCGATGTTCGGGCACGTGTTCGCGCCGATGCAGCGCGCGAGATCCTGCTCGTGCAGGCCGTCGACGCTGATCAGCAGCACGTGCTTCACGACGCGGCTTGCGTGGCCGCGGTCCTCGCCCTGACTGTTGCCGTCCTGCTGCGCCGCGTGCGCACCCGCACCGGCGAGCGCCAGCGCGCCCGCCACCATCGCCACCCATTCCCGCTGCTTTCCAAGGAAAGACATGATCACCCCACCTCATCGATTGACGTTGAACTGCGTGACTTGCCATCAGGCGCGCAAAATATCGCCGGATCGTGCGGCGGTCCGATGAAGCGGGGCTTTCTGTTTTCTATCAAACGTAACCAATCGCAAGTGACACGATGCGGTCGCAAAGCAAGGCGTCCTGACGCACATTGCGACGTGCCCGCACGATGTCCGCACCGAGTCGGTGCACGGTGCGCGCGGTCATCCGCCACGTGATTTTTTTCCCGCTTGGCGTATGACTATTGGCGTGTAATAAAGGGTTTTCCCTGACCCGGAGCACGAGTATGTCGACCCTGGAAGCACTCCGGTTCGTGCTGGACGATGCACGCACCCCCGAAATCATTCGCCACCACGTCGTCGACGCGTTGCAGTACGCGTTGCGCAACTACGGACAGGTATTCACGGCGAAGGAAGTCGAATGGCTGGCGCAGTGGGACGACGCGCGTCTGCCGCTGGCCGCGAAGAAGGAATTGGGCAAGCGCGAGGAACCGGCGATCGCCGTGCGCTGAAGGAAGCGCGCCGCCGCGCCCGAACGGATGAACGGACGCGGCGGCGGATGGCCTGCTTACTGCAGGCCGAAGTCGACGCGGGTGGTCGCGCCCTTGTCCTCGATGCCCTTCGCGTCGAGCTTCGGCGCGACGACGAACACGCGGCTCGAATCGATCTTCCCGTCGAGGTACTGGCGCACGGCCTGCGCGCGCTGCTGCGCGAGCGCACGCAGCGCGTTGTCGTCGGCCGGCGCATGGTCGGCGAGCGCCTTCTTCATGTCGGCGTCGGGCAGCGTCTTCTGCAAGCCGACCAGGTTGCGCGGCTTCTTGAAGTCGGCGGCCTTGTACGCGCGCGTCAGGTACTTGCTGTATTCGGCCGGCTCGACCTTCACCGACATCGGGTCGATGCTCTCGCCCTGTCCGACCACGTCCTTCAGCTTCTGCTGGCGCACCAGCCGATCGACGTATGCGTCGCCGAGCCCCGACGTGTCCTTCGCCGGATCGACACGGCCGATCAGGTCGAGGCGGATCGACGGCTTCTCGGTCAGCATCTTCACGACGGTGTCGAGCTTCTTCTGCTGCGCGTCGTCGAGCTGGTACGAGCCCGGTGCGAATTCGACGTAGCCGAGATCCTCGCCGCCGCTGCCGAACGCATGCGCGAGCAGCGAGAACGGCGACGTGACGGCCTTCGCGATCAGGTTCAGCACCGCGCGCCAGATCAGCCCGCCGACGCTGAACTCCGGATTCGACAGCGAGCCCGACACCGGCAGGTTCACGTCGATCTGGCCGCGCGTGTTCTTCAGCAGCGAAATCGCGAGCTTCACCGGCAGCTTGGTGGCCGTGTCGTTCTCCACGTGATCGCCGAACGTGAGCTGGTCGATGAAGATGTGGTTGTTCGCCTTCAGCTGGTCGTTCGCGAGCTCGTAATGCAGGTCGACGTTGAGCTTGCCCTTCGTGATCGGATAGCCCGCGTACTTCGCCGAGTACGGCGTCAGGTTGGTCAGCTCGATGTCGTGCGCGGTCGCCGTGAGGTCGAGCGCCGGCTTCTCGATCAGCGGGTTCACCGAGCCCTTGATCGAGATCGGCCCGTTGCCCGCGAGGTTCGCGGCGACGTCGACCGGCGCGGACGTCGTCGAATCCGTGCCGAACGCGCCGACCGTGCCCTTGATCGCGACGAGATTCGCCGTGTAGTTCGGCTTGATGAAGTTGTCCGTATACGTGACACGGCCGTTCTGCAGCAGCAACTCGCCGAAATGCATGCGCACCGGGTTCTGCGGCGGCGGCGCGGCCTTCACGACCACCGTTGCCGACGCGGCGGCCGGCGCCGATGCAGCCTGCGGCGACAGCGGCACCGGCTCGCCCTTGCTCGCGTCACGCGTGAGCGACTGCGCGGGGCCGGTTTCCTTCGCGACCACGTCCTTCAGGTTCAGGCGCCCTTGCGTGTCGAGCAGCACGCGACCGTAGAAGTTCGAGAACGTCACGCGCGCGGCGTCGACGTCGGTACCCTTCTCGTCGTAGTTCACCTTCAGGTTCGACAGCGCGAGCGAGCGCCAGCCCGCGAACGGGTCGGAAGTCGCCTTGTCGAGCATCCGCACGTCGACGAGCGCGACGTCGCCGCGATAGGTCGCGCGCGGCGCATCCTTCACCTGCGCGAATGTCAGGTTGCCCTGCGCGTTGAGCAGCGCGCTCGCGATCGCCGCGTTCAGCGCGCTGCCGAAGTACGGCTCGAACGCGGCCGCGTCGAGGCGGTTGCCGTTGATCTTCAGGCCGAGCTTCAACGGCTGCGCGGTCACGTCGCCCGTCACGTCCAGCGAGCCCTTGCGGTTCAGCGTCGCTTTCAGCTGCACGGGCAGCGGCTTGGTCATGTCGTCGCTGATCTTCTGCACCGACAGGTCCAGCGGCTTGATCGCCAGCTTCACCGGGCGCGGCGTCGACAGGTCGGTGAAGTTCGCGGACGAATCCTTCACGTTCAGCGCATCGATCCGGTAATGCCACGACGGCGCGGCGGCCGCGGCCTTGCGCGCGACCGTGCGCTTCGGCACCGACGCCTGCGCGGGTTCGGCCAGCGCCGCGAGGTCGATCTTGCCGTCCTTCAGGCGCTGTACGTCGAGCGCGAGCCCGCTGGCATCGACGCTCGCGATCTCCACGGTGCGCGTGGCCACGTCGACCTTCGCGATCTTCGCGCTTGCGTCCGGCAGCACGATCGCGGACGCCTTCGCGTCGGGCGTCGCGATCTTCAGCGACTTCAGGCTGACCGTGCTGTCGGCCACCTGCGCGGCGAGCGGCGTCTTGCCCCAGTCGGCCTTCGCGTTGACGGTTGCGCCGAGCGTGCCGTCGAGCACGCGCGCACGCGTGGCTTCGCCGAGGTACGGCTGCAGCGCCGGCAGCGCGAGCGCGGCGACCGTCAGTTTGCTGTCGGCCTGCTTCTCCGCGAGATTGAACGTGCCTTCGGCCGTCACGTCGCCGCCGCGCGACAGCGACGTCGACAGCGTGTATTTCGCGGGCGTCTTGCCCTGCATCGAGAAGCCGTCGAGCGTCGCGGCGAGCTTCGTGAGCGACAGCGCGGTCGGCGTCGCCGGCACGCGGTCGTCGACGTTGACCGTGCCGCCGTCGATCGCGAAATGACGGATCGTCAGGTCGAGCGGCGGCGCCGCCTTCGCGCCGGCGCCGGCTTCGGCCTTGGCGCCGCTGGCGGCGGCTTCGGCCGCGGCGGAAGCGGCCGCGGCGCCCGACGCCGCCGGCGTGCCCTCGGCAGCCTTCGGTGCGGCGGCCGGTTGCGCGGCGAGCGTCTCGACGTTCAGCACGCCCTGCTTGTCGCGCGACAGGTCGACCACCGGCTGGTCGATCCGGATCTCGTCGAAGTGCATCGCGTTGCGCAGCGGCTCCAGGCTGGCCGCCGCGACGTGCACGCCGCGCGCGGCGAACAGCGGCGCGGACGCATGGTCCGTCACCTTCGCGTCGTTCAGGTCGACGGTGCCCGATACGCGCAGCGCGGGCGTCTCGCCGCTCATCACGAAATTGACCTTGAGGTCGCTGCTCAAGAGGCCGCTCGTCACGGCCACCGGCAGCTTCGCCGGCACGTACGAGATCAGCTTCGGCACGTCGAGGCGGTCGAACTTCAGCGCGATCTCCGATTCGCGCGACTGCGCGAACGGCTTGGTCTTGCCGTCGATCGCGATCGGGCTGCCGTCGAAGCGCGCGCGCAGCTTCGGCTCGACGAAGATGTCGGTCTTCGAGGCCAGCGTCGCGACATACGGGATGCCGAGCGTCCAGTTGTCGACGACGTGCTTTTCGTTCAGCAGGCGGTCGTCGAAATCGATCCGGCCGTTGTTGACCTGGATGTTCGACACCGAGAACTGCGTCGGCTTGCTTTCGGGTTTGGGCGACGGTGCCGAGAACTTCTCGATCAGGTCGGTGAAGTTGAAGCGCTGCGCGTCGTAGCGGACGATATGAAAGCGCGGCGAATCGAGGCGGATTTCATTGACGATCGGCGCGCCGCGGAACAGCGACGACCACGACGGCCGCACGACGAGCTTCGCGATGTCGACGAAGTCGCCCTGCCCGCCTTTGTCGCCGAGATGGATGCCGTCGGCTTCGAGGTTCAGCGTGTACGGGTTCAGCGCGATGCGCTGGATCGTGGCGGGCCGGTCGAGCTGCTTGGTCAACTGCTGTTCGGCGATATGGCGAATCAGCGGCGGCGCCGCGAAGAATCCGAGCAGTCCGAATAAAACGAGGAAGATCAGCAGGCCGATGCCGATGCGGCGGGTCCGGCGCGAGCGTGCAACGCCACCGAGGGCATGGAGGGTCGAGGATACGGTTTCTTTGTCTGCGCTTGCCATGCTTGAATGCCTCGGGACGGGATGCCTGGCCGCACCGGACAACCGGGCGGCCGCGCACGCTATCCCGAAAGTATAGGCTCAGGAGGTGACGGTACGGGGTTCGGGCGCCGTCGCGCCCGCCGGTCGGACAACGCCGCCGGTCATCCGTTCATTTCCGGACGACGACGGGCGGCATCCACGACCCGTCGCTCGCCCGCGGCTTCGGCGCGTACAGGCGCAACGCGAGTGCGAAATCGGCGCGCGGCGCCGGCAGCCAGTTGGCCGCATGCGTGCCGCCCGGCGACGCCGACACGACGATGTCGATCGAGCCGTCGTGGTTGCGGCGCAGCCGGTCGCGATCGCCGAGCGAGCGGCGCGCCGACCCGACGTCGGGCAGCGCACCGTTCGTCGTGTACGGCGTGAGCGTCCAGAACGCGCGCACCGGCGGCAGCGCACCCGGCGCGAAATGCAGCACGTAGCGGTTCGCACCGTTCAGCGGATGACCGTCGCTGTCGACGCGGACGACCGCGAGCGTTTCGTCGTCGCGCGTCGCGGTACCGAACTGCGTGTAGGCCGCGTACGCACGCAGCGTGTAGTCCTGGCCGTACTTGCCGGCCGTGTCGCCGATCCAGCTCCAGCCGTTCGCGTTCAACAGGTTCGACGGTGGCGTTGCGAGCCGCGCGCGCGCCTCGGCGACGCCTGCCGTCGCGGCCGCGAGGCGGTCGCCCGTCCACAGCACCGGGTAGCCGGCCGACACGCCGATGTCGCCGAGCAACGACTGCGCGTGCGCGTCGTCGGCCGGCGCCGGGTTGTCCTGCAGCGCCTGTGCGAAGCGCGCGAAGAACGCCTTCGGGTCGAGTGAAGCCACCTGCTCGGCCGGCGTGCCGCCGCCCACCGCTTCGGACGGCGCGCTGCCCGCATGGACCGCAACCGACGCGCCGCGCGCGGCGCCCGTGTAGACGGACAGCGGCACCACGCGGATCGCGCGCTGCAGCTTCTTCACGTTCGTCAGGTCGCGCCCGCCGCTCGTCTGCAGCCGGACTTCGAGCCACGCGTTGGCCGACGGGACGTCGATCCGGACCGCGCCCTTCGGCAGCGTGCCCTGCCAGTCCTTCGCGGCGAATGCAATCGTTTGCGATCGCGCGCCGCCCCGGGCACCGTTTGCGCCCACGCTCGACGACGACCACAGCACGTTCGTCCACATGTCGAGTGCGCGCGCGTCCCAGTAGCGGCCGCGCGTGTCGGGCAGCGTGACGATCACGGGTTCGGCGGCGACGTCGAGCCAGCCGGTCGAGTCGAGCGTATCGACACCCGGCAGCGGCGGATTGACCGCGCCGACGGGCGGCAGCGCCTGCGCGTGGCGCAGCGTGTTGAGCGGCGCCTGCCCCGGTTGCGCGCCGTCGCCGCCCGTCGCCGCTTCCTTCGCGACGTCCATCAGCACGAGCGGATACGCGTAGACATAGGAGTCGGCGACTTCCGCGCGCATCCAGCCGGTTTTCCGCTGGATCGCGTCGGGTGGCGACGCGCACCCCGCTAGCAACGCCGCCATGGCCAGCGACGCGCACGCGCGCCGCAGAGAAACTGATTCCTGCTGGTTTTCAATCATCGATTACTGGCCGAATATCGTTCTTTTCAGTCAACGCCCTGTTCGACTTGCGAATGGCGAAAACAAGGCACCCCAGCCTGCCCGGATAACCGTTTCGCTACGTTTCGTCACGGTGGGCGCTGATGTCAGGCCGGTATCATAGCGCCTACGGGCATCCCCCAATATGCCGAATAGCTGGCGGGGCTTAATCGCGGGCCGGGCGAGTCTGAAATATTTCACCGGATCTTCGGGAAAATTGGGGTGGCATCGAAGCGGCTGCAGCCTGCTCCAGGTCCACCCCAACGCGGATCGAGCCGCCATCCGGATTGACAAATGGTGTCACTATTGACGCCATTCAGCCTGGCAAGCGATTGGAATATCCTCGAGCAAATGAGGCGCGAGCCCTCGAATGTGCGATTCGGCGATCTGTTCAGGGTCTGCGAAGCGCACTTCGGACAGGCCCGCCAATCCGGTTCAAGCCATGCCATTTTCAAGGCACCGTGGCAAGGCGACCCGCGAGTGAATATCGTGGCTGGACGCGACGCCGGAAGGCGCGCTGGCCGGCATCCGCCGGCTCGTCGCCGATGTCGTGCGCGACATGACCGCGAACGGCGAAAAGGTGCCTGAGCCGATCGCCGACCGCACCTACAACGGCGAATTCAAGGTCCGCATCCCGCCGCAGGCCCACCGCGCGCTGGTGATCCGGGCCGCCGAACAAGGCGTCAGCCTGAACCGTCTCGCGAGCGCCAAGCGCTGCGCGTGACCGCGCAGGCGTGTGCACACGCATGACGCCCGGCTTTCCGCCTGGAAGCCGGGCGTTCGCTTTTTCCAGCCGTGGCACCCTGTGAACAGCGATGGCCTTGTGCCGATCCGCCTACCTTGCCTCGCATCGTCATGCACCGCTTGACCTTACCACCATGGGAATGTTGATACTGGAACCATTCGCGGCATGAGCCGCGCATTCAGGGAATCCGACATGACTGAACCACTTGTCTCCGCAGCGCGGCATACGATCGAACTGAGCGTCGACGGCATGCATTGCGGCGGCTGCACGGGCCGCGTGCAACGGGCGCTGGCCGCGGTGCCGGGCGTCGTCGAAGCGACGGTCGACCTCGACGCGCACGCGGCGACGGTGACTGCGCAGGAAACGGTCGAGGCCGCACAACTCGTCGATGCGGTCGGCGCAGCCGGCTACCGCGCCGCCGTGCGTGCGCCGGTGCTCGAAGCCGCCACGGCAGCGCATGCCCATCCTGTCGAAGCGTCGCCCACGCCGATGGCCGCAGCCGCTTCCACTACCCGCCGGCCGCTTCCGGCCGACAGCACCATCGAACTCGACATCGACGGGATGACCTGCGCATCGTGCGTGTCGCGCGTCGAGAAGGCGTTGGCGAAGGTGCCGGGCGTCACGCGCGCGTCGGTCAATCTCGCGACCGAACGGGCCACCGTCGACGCCGCGCCCGACGTTACCGCCGCTCGGCTCGCCGAAGCCGTGCAACAAGCCGGCTATGGCGCGACGCCGGCTGCCGGCGCGACGATCCCGCCGGCAGCGTCCACCGCCCCCGCCGACCTCGAACTCGACATCGGCGGGATGACCTGCGCGTCCTGCGCCGGCCGCGTCGAAAAGGCGCTGGCCGCCGTGCCGGGCGTCGCGCGCGCTACCGTCAACCTCGCGACCGAGCGCGCGTCGGTGCACGGCGCTGGCGCCCTCGACGCCGCCACGTTGATCGCGGCCGTCACCACCGCCGGCTACCGCGCGTCGCTCACCGCCGCGTCATCGGCCGGTGCCACGGCCGGCACCGATGCGCAGCCGGCCAGCCCCGCGCAGGACCCCGACGCCCGCAAGCGCCTCGAAGCGATTCGCGAACGCGATCTCGTGATCTGGTCTGCGGTGCTGAGCGCACCGCTCGTCGCGCCGATGCTCGTCGCGCCGTTCGGCATCGACCTGATGCTGCCCGGCTGGCTCCAGCTCATGCTCGCATCGATCGTCCAGTTCGGCTACGGCGCGCGCTTCTATCGCGCGGCCTGGCATGCGGTGAAGGCGCGCACCGGCAACATGGACCTGCTCGTCGCGCTCGGCACGTCGGCCGCGTACGGGCTGAGCCTGTGGATGCTGCTGCGCAACCCCGCGCATCCCGGCCACCTGTACTTCGAGGCGTCGGCCGTCATCGTGACGCTGGTGCGCTTCGGCAAGTGGCTCGAATCGCGTGCGAAGCGCCAGACCACCGACGCGATCCGCGCGCTGAACGCGCTGCGTCCCGACCGGGCGCGCGTCGTCGAGCACGGCGTCGAGCGCGACGTGCCGCTGGCGCAGGTACGCGTCGGCACGCGCGTCAGCATCCGCCCCGGCGAGCGCGTACCCGTCGACGGCCGGATCGTGTCGGGCCGCTCGCACATCGACGAATCGCTGATCACCGGCGAAAGCCTGCCGGTGCCGAAGGACGACGGCGACTCCGTCACGGCCGGCTCGATCAACGGCGAAGGCGCGCTCATCGTCGAAACCACCGCGATCGGCGCGGAGACGACGCTCGCGCGCATCATCCGCCTCGTCGAATCCGCGCAGGCCGAGAAGGCGCCGATCCAGCGGCTCGTCGATCGCGTGAGCGAGGTGTTCGTGCCGGCGATCCTCGGCATCGCGTTGCTGACGCTGGTCGGCTGGCTGATCGCCGGCGCCGGCACGGAAACCGCGATCCTCAACGCGGTCGCGGTGCTCGTCATCGCGTGCCCGTGCGCGCTCGGCCTCGCGACGCCCGCCGCGATCATGGCCGGCACGGGCGTGGCAGCCCGGCACGGCGTGCTGATCAAGGATGCGCAGGCGCTCGAACTCGCGCAGCGCACGACCGTGATCGCGTTCGACAAGACCGGCACGCTGACCGAAGGCAAGCCGTCCGTGACGGCGTTCGAAGCCGTCGGCGTGCCGCATGACGAAGCGCTCGCGCTCGCGGCGGCGGTGCAGCGTCAGAGCGACCATCCTCTTGCGCGCGCCGTGGTCGCCGCGCACGACGCCGACGCAGCCGCGCGCGGTGTCGCAGCGTCGTCGGCCGTCGCGGCCGATGCGCGCGCGGTGG
>NZ_JAAGPP010000127.1:0-27072 GCF_017104975.1 Burkholderia sp. Ac-20344 | reverse complement strand
CGCGAGCAGCGCGCCGAGGAACGGCTCGACGACGAGCCCGCGCCCGAGGCATTCGAACACCACGGCGATGTCGAAGCCCGCGCCGCCGAAACCGCCGTCGGCTTCGGAAAACAGCGCGCCGACCATGCCGAGTTCGGCAAAGCGCTGCCACATCGCGCGATCGAAACCTTCGGCCGACTGCGCGATGCGATCGCGCACCGGGAACGCGTACTGTTCGGCGATGAAGCGGTTCAACGTATCCGCCAGCATCCGGCGGTCTTCTGTGTGCTGGAAATCCATCGTCGCGTCCCTCGTTACAGCCCGAGCATCATCTTCGCGATGATGTTCTTCTGGATCTCGTTCGAGCCGCCGAAGATCGACAGCTTCCGGTTGTTGAAATACTGCTGCGCGGCGCTCGCGGCTTCGTCCGGGCCGACCGGCTCGGCGTCGTAATCGGCATCGAGCGCTTCATCGACGAACGGCTGCGCATACGGCCCCATCGCGCGCCGCATCAGCGCCGCGATCTCCTGGCGGATTTGCGTGCCGCGGATCTTCAGCATCGAGCTTTCCGCGCCCGGCACGCCGCCGCCCGCGACCGCGGCCAGCACGCGCAGGTTGGTCGTGCGCATGTTCTCGAGTTCGATCTCGACCCGCGCGACGCGCGCCGCGAAGAACGGATCGTCCGCGAGCGGCCGGCCGTTCTTCGTGACCTTCGCGGCAACCGCGCGCAGCCGGTCGAGCGCGGCCGTCGAGAAGCCGATTCCGGCAATGTTGGTGCGCTCGTACGTGAGCAGGTATTTCGCGTAGGTCCAGCCGCGATTCTCTTCGCCGACCAGGTTTTCCACCGGCACGCGCACGTCGGTGAAGAACACTTCGTTCACCTCGTGCTCGCCGTCGAGCGTGATGATCGGGCGCACCTCGACACCGGGCGTGTTCATGTCGATCAGCAGGAAGCTGATGCCTTCCTGCTTGCGCACGTCGGTCGCGGTGCGCACGAGGCAGAAGATCATGTTCGCGTAGTGGCCGAGCGTGGTCCACGTCTTCTGGCCGTTCACGAGGTAGTGCTCGCCCTGCGCGTCGATCCCGCGCACCGCGCTCGTCTTCACCGCCGCGAGATCGGAACCGGCGCCCGGCTCCGAGTAGCCCTGGCACCACCAGTCGGTGCCGTCGAGGATGCGCGGCAGCCAGTGGCGCTTCTGCGCTTCGTTGCCGTACTTGATCAGCACGGGGCCGAGCATATTCACGCCGAACGGCACGATGCGCGGCGCACCCGCGAGCGCGCACTCGTTGTCGAACAGGAACTTCTGCGCGACGCTCCAGCCCGGGCCGCCGTATTCGCGCGGCCAGTGGCTCGCGAGCCAGCCGCGCGCGTTGAGTGTCGCGTGCCATTCGCGCATGTCGTCGCGCGTGAGATGCAGGCCGCCCTTCACCTTGCGCGCGATGCGCTCGGGCAGTTCGGCTTGCAGGAAGCGCTGCACTTCCGTGCGGAAGGCTTCCTCTTCGGGAGTGAAATCGAGGTCCATCTTCGGTCCGTGGCGAATGCGGTGAGGTTCGGTCGATGCGGTTCAGTCGACGTGGTTCAGGCTCGCGAAATCCGCGCCGCGCGCGACGAGATCGACGAGCAGCGGCGACGGCTTCCAGAACAGCGGATCTTCCTTCGCGAACGCGCGGATATCGGCGAGCACGTTCGCGAGGCCGACGGTGTCCGCGTAATGCATCGGACCGCCGCGATAGCGCGGAAAGCCGTAGCCGTACAGGAACACCGCGTCGACGTCGAGCGGGCGCAGCGCGATCTTCTCGTGCACGACGTTCGCGCCTTCGTTGATCATCGCGGCGAGGTAGCGGCGCAGGATCTCGTCGTCGGTGAACGTGCGCGGCACGATGCCCTTCTTCGCACGTTCTTCCGCGACAATTGCCTCGACGTCCGGGTCCGGCGTGCCGACACGTGCGCCGTCCGGATACAGGTAGTAGCCGCGCGCCGTCTTCTGGCCGAACCAGCCGCGCTCGCACAGCCGGTCGGAAATCTCCACGTAGCGCGCCCGCGGGTCGCGCGTCGCCGCGCGGCGCTTGCGGGTCGCCCAGCCGATGTCGCCGCCCGCGAGGTCGACGACCTGGAACGGCCCCATCGGGAAGCCGAATTCGCGCACCGCGCGATCGATCTGGTACGGCGACGCGCCGTCTTCCATCAGGGTGTCGGCCGCCGTGCGATAGACGGCGAGGATCCGGTTGCCGATGAAGCCGTCGCACACGCCCGCGCGCACCGGCGTCTTCTTCAGCTGCTTCGCGAGCGCGAACGCGGTCGCGACGACGTCCGCGCTCACGCGCGCCGGCACGACGATCTCGAGCAGCTTCATCACGTTGGCCGGCGAGAAGAAATGCAGGCCGATCACGTCGGCCGGCCGGTCGATGCTCGCGGCCAGTTCGTCGATGTCGAGATACGACGTGTTGGTCGCGAGTACCGCCCCCGGCTTGCATACGCGCGCAAGCTCGGCGAACACGGCCTGCTTCACGGCCATGTCCTCGAACACGGCCTCGATCACGACGTCGGCCTGCGCGAGCGCGTCGTACGACGTACTGCCCTTGAAGCGCGCGAGCCTCGCCGCGTGCGCGGCCGGCGTCATCCGCCCTTTCGCGACGAGGCCGTCGTACACCTTCTCGACGTGCGCGCGGCCGCGCGCGAGCGACGCTTCGTCGCGTTCGATCATCGTCACCGGCAGCCCGGCATCGAGCGCCGCGACCGCGATGCCCGCACCCATCGTGCCGCCGCCGACCACGCCGATCCGTTCGACCGGCCGCGCGCTCGCGCGCCGCGCCTCGGGCGCCTTCGCCGCTTCGCGCTCCGCGAAGAACGCATGCACGAGGCCCGCACGCTGCGGGCTGTCGATGCACTGCAGGAACAGACTGCGCTCGTACGTCATCCCCGCGTCGAACGACTGCGTGAGCGCAGCCTCGACCGCGTCGACGATCTTCGCGGGCGAGAACAGGCCACGCGATTTCTTCGGCAGCTCCGCACGCGCCGCATCGATCGCGGCCTGCGCGGCCGCGCGATCGGCCAGCCCCTTCGCATCGCGCGTGCGGCGCACCGGTGCGCCGAGCGACACGAGTTCCTGCGCGTACGCGAGGCCTTCGGCGAGCGTGTCGTCGCTGTGCGCGACGCGGTCGACGAGGCCGAGCGCGAGCGCTTCGTCGGCGCTTGCATGACGGCCCGTCAGCATCAGGTCGAGCGCGGCCTTCGCACCGATCAAGCGCGGTGCGCGCTGCGTGCCGCCCGCACCGGGCAGCAGGCCGAGCGTGACTTCGGGCAGCCCGAGCTTCGCGCCGGGCACAGCGAGCCGGTAATGCGCGGCGAGCGCGACTTCGAGGCCGCCGCCGAGCGTCGCGCCGTGCAGCGCGACCACGACCGGTTTCGCGCCCGATTCAATGCGCTCGCACACGTCGGGCAGCGACGGCGGCACGATCGGCTTGCCGAATTCGCGGATATCGGCGCCCGCGATGAAGTTGCGGCCGGCGCCGACGATCAGCACCGCGCGGATCGCGTCGTCGGCCTGCGCGGCGTCGAGCGCATCGGCGAGGCCGCGCCGCACATCGGCGGACAACGCGTTGACGGGCGGATGGTCGATCGTGACGACGAGCACCTTGTCGCGCCGCTCGCGCGTGACGGTGCCGGCCGGGCTGGTGGGGGAAGCGGGTGTGTTCATCGTGTCTCCTTGACGCGGCGGCAGGTGCGTCGACGCCGGTTCGTGGCTCGCGGCCACGCGAGCAGCGCCGGGGCACCGGCCCCGGTCCCGCACGAAGCGGGACAAGATCCGGCCGTACGCCGGGCATGACCCGATTCTCGATTGATCGAGATTCATTGACAATTCCCTCCCGCCTTTACAAGCTGTCAAGTCCGACTTGACACTGAATGTTTCCGACCGCTATCGAGATTCATTAGCGGGCCGGATCAGGAGACGCGACGCATGGACCTGAACGCGCTGACGCTGCTCGTCGAGATTCTCGACGCCGGCAATCTCAGCAAGGCCGCACAGCGGCTCAAGATGAGCCGCGCGAACGTCAGCTACCGGCTGAACCAGCTCGAGCGCTCGATCGGCCAGCAGCTCGTGCGGCGCACGACGCGGCGCATCGAACCGACCGAGATCGGGCTGAAGCTGTACGAGCACGGCCGGCGCATCCGCAACGAACTGCTCGCCGCGCAGGAATCGGTGACGACGCTCGGCCAGGACCTGCAGGGCCGCGTGCGGCTGTCGGTGCCGAGCGGCTACGGCCAGATGGTGATGTCCGACTGGCTGCTCGCGTTCAAGCGGCTGCATCCGGGCATCGTGCTCGACGTCGTGTTCGAGAACCGCGTGGAAGACCTGATGCGCGACGAGATCGACATCGCGGTGCGCGTGATGCCGGAGCCGCCGCAGAACCTCGTGGCGCGCGACATGGGCGCGGTGCGCTACGTCGCGTGCGCGTCGGCCGCGTTCGCGGCCGAGCACGGGATGCCGGCGAGCCTTGGCGCGCTGTCGGCGTCGCCCGTCGTCACCGCGACCGTGATGGGCCGGCAGCTCAGGATCGCCGCGTATCTCGGCGACGAGCGCCACGAGGTGCTGCTCGAGCCCACGCTGATTTCGGAGAACTTCCTGTTCCTGCGGCAGGCGATCCTCGGCGGGATCGGCGTCGGCATCGTGCCCGACTACGTGATGCAGGACGACATCCGGCGCGGCACGGTCGTCACGTCCCTCGACGCGTACCGGCTCAGCATCTTCGGCACGCACATGTACATGCTCTACATGCCGAACCGGCACCACACGCGCGCGACGTCGACGTTCATAGAGTTCATCCTCGAACAGGCCGGAAAGACCGGCCGGGGCGGGCCCGGCGCGATGCGTCAGGGTTTCCTGTCGGGTGACAATCCGCCGGCCCCGCGGCGACAATAGCGCGCCGGGGCGGGCAGCCCCGTTGCGCCGGCGCCATCGCCTCCTTTGAATTCACTGCTGCCGAGGGTTCAATGTTCGACCGGATTCGTCCGCCTTCGCGTCCCTGGACGCTGCTCGCCGCCATCGCGCTCGTCGCGCTCAACACCGGCTGCACGTCGCCGTCCGCGCCGCCGCCGGGCGCGGTGGTGCCCGTCGCCGCCGCATCGGGCGCCGCCGTGCCGCTGCCCGGCTTCCACGCGCCCGAGCTGTCGTCCGGCTGGACCGACAAGCCGGGCTGGACCTCGCAGCACTTCATGATCGCGGCCGCGAACCCGCTCGCGACGCAGGCCGGCTACGACATGCTGAAGGCGGGCGGCACCGCGATCGACGCGGCGATCGCGACGCAGATGGTGCTCGCGCTCGTCGAGCCGCAATCGTCGGGAATCGGCGGCGGCGCATTCCTGCTGTACTTCGACGGCCGTGCGACGCAGGCGTACGACGGCCGCGAAACCGCGCCGGCCGCCGCGACCGACCGCCTGTTCTACGGGCCGACCGGCCAGCCGATGGGCTTCTACGAAGGCGTCGTCGGCGGGCGCTCGGTCGGCACGCCGGGCGTGCTGCGCATGCTCGACGCCGCACACCGCGCACACGGCAAGCTGCCGTGGCGCCGGCTGTTCCAGCCGGCGATCCGGCTCGCCGAGCACGGCTTCACGATCAGCCCGCGGCTCGCGACGCTGATCGCGAACGACAAGTACCTGAAGAACGACCCGGCCGCGCGCGCGTACTTCTACAACCAGGACGGCTCGCCGAAGGCGGCCGGCACGGTGCTGAAGAACCCCGCGCTCGCGACCGTGCTGCGTCAGGTCGCCGACCGCGGCGCGAACGTGTTCTACAGCGGCGCGATCGCGCGCGACATCGTCACGAAGGTGCGCAAGCACCCGACCAACCCGGGCCTGCTGTCGCTCCAGGATCTCGCGCGCTACAAGGCGAAGGTGCGCGCGCCGCTGTGCGCCGATTACCGTCGCTCGGTCGTCTGCGGGATGCCGCCGCCGTCGTCGGGCGGCCTCGCGATCGCGCAGATGCTCGGCATCCTCGACGCGATGCCCGACTGGCAGCAGATCGGCGCGCAGAAGCCGGTGCGCAACGACGTCGGCTACGAGCCGACGCCGTTCGCCGCACACCTGTTCAGCGAAGCCGGGCGCCTCGCGTATGCGGACCGCGCGCGCTATGTCGCCGATCCCGATTTCGTGCCGCTGCCGGGCGGCAGCTGGGCGAGCCTCACCGACAAGACCTATCTCGCGCAGCGCGCGCACCTGATCGGCGACACCAGCATGGGCGTCGCGCAGGCCGGCACGCCGCAGGGCGCGGCGCTCGCGATGGCCGACGACCGCAGCCCCGAGCTGCCGTCGACGTCCGACATCGCGATCGTCGACCGCTACGGCCAGGCGCTGTCGATGACGACCAGCATCGAGGATGCGTTCGGTTCGCGGCTGATGGTGCGCGGCTTCATGCTGAACAACCAGCTCACCGATTTCTCGTTCGTGTCGAACGACAACGGCCGCCCGGTCGCGAACCGCGTGCAGCCCGGCAAGCGGCCGCGCTCGGCGATGTCGCCGGAACTCGTGTTCGACAAGAAGACGAAGCAGGTGACGATGATCGTCGGCTCGGCCGGCGGCCCCGCGATCATCAATCACGTCGCGAAGACGCTGGTCGGCGTGCTCGACTGGGGGATGACGATGCAGCAGGCGATCGCGCTGCCGAACTTCGGGTCGATGAACGGGCCGACGCAGCTCGAACGCGGCCGTGTGTCGGACGCGCTCGCCGACGGGCTGAAGGGCCGCGGACACGACGTACGGGTCGTCGAGATGAACTCGGGGCTGCAGGGGATCCAGCGGCTGAACGTGCAGGGGCAGACGGTGTGGTTCGGCGGCGCGGATCCGCGGCGGGAAGGGGTGGCGATGGGGGATTGAGCGGGCCCGTGCGCGGCGGCGCACCGCGCCGCGCGAACCCATTCCACGGCCCATCTGTGCCGACATACGGACTCGTCTTACGGGCGCTGCGCGCGTCCTGCCTTTCGACCCGGTCTGACCGCGATGTCGCACTTCGCGCCTAATATCGCGTCTCATACCTATCGCCTCAAATTTCGTATTCGTCTGATCGACGGCCTATAAGTCGCTCCGTATAGTCGTCCGCTCAAACCGCAGCCGCCTTATTCGCTCATCCCGTTCGCAACGGCGATGCGCTCCGCTGCAGTCGATGCGTATCGTCGCCATTTCCGGCAGCGTGCGCGAAATTGAACGATCAGGAGTCCGATTCATGTTCCACCCCGTCACCCCACCACCCGACAACGCGCGTGCCCGCTCGCGCATTGCGACGCACCGGCCGCGCCTGTCCGCACTCGCCTTCTCGCTCGTCGCGCTCGCGTCGGGCTACAGCCATGCCGCGCAGCCCGATCTGGTCCTCGACAACCTTGTCGTCAAGGCCGGCGCAACCCCGCCACCCAGCGCAACGGGCGCAGGTTCGATCGCCCTTGGTCCCGGCGCGCAGGCAAAAGGAGAAGACGGCGGTGATTACTCGGCAATCGCGATTGGCGGAGCAGCAATCGCCGACGGGCGATCCACGATCGCCATCGGCGAAGGAACGAACGTTCACGGCGATCGCTCGAGCGCGCTCGGGGTCGGGTCGAACATCAACGCGAACCGCGCGCTCGCACTCGGCGCGGATGCGGTGGTCACCGCGCACGACGCGGTCGCGCTCGGGCAAGGCAGCGTCGCCGACCGAGGCAACACCGTGTCGATCGGCAAAACCGGCAACGAGCGGCAGCTCGTCAATCTTCGCGCCGGTACGAACGACACCGACGCAGTCAACCTGTCGCAGCTCAAGCCGGTCGTCGAGGCGCTCGGCGGCGAAGCCACGATCAACGCGGACGGAAGCGTACGCAGTCCGAACTATACGGTCGACGGCAAGTCGTTCAACGATGTCGGCAGCGCGCTGACGAGTCTGGACAATCGAGCCCAAGCCAACACGCAATCGATCACGATGCTCGACGGCCGCGTCACGAACGTCGAAGGCGACGTCAAATCCATCCGCGTCGATGTCGACGATCTTGGCACGCGCGTCAACAACGGCACCACCGGCCTCGTGCGCCAGGATCCTGCGAGCCTCGCGATCTCGATCGGCGCCGACAAGGGCGGCGCGTCGGTGAGCCTCGCAGGCACGGACGGCACGCGTACGCTGACCGGCCTGTCGAACGGCGTGGGCGACACCGACGCCGTGACGATCGCGCAGTTGAAGGCAACCGGCCTGGTCGACCCGAACGGCAAGCCGCTCAGTGCGCTCGTGTACGACGACCTGTCGCTCGGCCGCGCGACGCTCGGCGGGGTCGGCGGCACACTGCTCGACAATGTGCGGCCCGGTGCGATCGTCGCGGGCGGCATGCAGGCCGTCAACGGCGGGCAGCTCTTCACGATGCAGCAGCAATTCGACAGCCGCTTCGATTCGCTGAACACGCGCCTGTCGGACATCGAGAAGAACGGCCCCGCCGTTACGCCGCCGGCGGGCAACCATGGCAACGACTTTGCGCAGCTCGGCGACGGCTCGGGCGCGACCGGCTCGAATTCGATGGCGCTCGGCAAGGGCTCGACTGCGTCCGGCAACGATAGCCTTGCGATAGGGAACAACGCAACGGCATCGGGCAAGAACTCGGTCGCGCTCGGCAGCAACTCCGTCGCCGACCGCGACGACACCGTCTCCGTCGGCGCGCCCGGTCAGGAGCGGCAGATCACCAACGTCAAGGCCGGCACCGCACCGACCGATGCCGTGAACGTGCAACAATTGCGCGACCAGATCGGCAGCGTGCGTAACGACATTGACCACTATCGTCGCGACGCAAGCGGCGGCATCGCGTCCGCCGTCGCCATCGCAAACCTGCCGCAGGCATCGCTGGCAGGCGAAAGCATGGTCTCGATCGCCGGCGGCACTTACAGCGGGCAGTCGGCCGTCGCGTTCGGCCTGTCCACCGCCACGCGCAACGGGCGCTGGGTGGTCAAGGCGTCCGGCTCCACCAATACGCGCGGCACGGTCGCGGTCGGCGCCGGCGCCGGTTATCGCTGGTAAGCCGTCGCCACTCGGCCACCGGTATCACGCGACAAGGGCCGGGCTTCGCTCGACGCGAAGCCCGGCCCTCTTTCCGCTTGCAGCGCAGAGCGACTGCCCGCGTCACGCCCCGTCGCGCCCCCCGACCTATCCCCGCCCCTTCCACGGCACCACCCGCCGCTCGATCCATCGCATCGCGAGATCGAACAGCCACGCGATCGCGCCGATGATCAGGATCCCCATCACGACGATATCCGTGCGCAGGAAGCTCGATGCGTTGAGCACCATCTGCCCGAGCCCGGCCGTCGCGGCGACCATCTCGGCCGCGACGAGCGTCGTCCAGCCGAACCCGATCGCGATCCGCAGCCCGGTGAGGATCTCCGGCAGCGCGGCCGGCAGCACCACATGCCGCACGATCTGCGCGAAGCTGCCGCCGAGCGAATACGCGGCGTTGATCTGCTCGACCGTCGCGGCGCGCACGCCGGCGCGCGCGGCCATCGCGATCGGCGCGAAGCACGCGAGGAAGATCACGACGAGCTTCGCCGTTTCGTCGATGCCGAACCAGATCACGACGAGCGGCAGGTACGCAAGCGGCGGCAGCGGCCGGTAGAACTCCAGCAGCGGATCGAGCACGCCGCGTGCAAGGCGGCTCACGCCCATCAGGATGCCGGCCGGCACGCCGATCGCGGTGGCGAGCACGAACGCGCCGAACACGCGCGCGGCGCTCCACAGCAAATGCTCGGACAGCGGCAGGCCACCCTGGATGCGGCCATGCCAGGCGTCGACGAATGCCACCCACACGGCTTCCGGCGCGGGCAGGAACAGCGGCGGCAGCCACTGGCGATGCGTGGCGACCCACCACAGCACGGCCAGCGCTGCAACCGTCGCCGCGCTCAAGGCCGCCGTCTTCCCCTCCCCCGGCAACCGGTAGCGGTGCGACGACGGCGCACGACGCGCGGCTGCCTGAGTCCGCGTGCGATCGTCCTGCTCGAAACCTGCGACCGTCCCGCCGGCCGTCCACGAATCCTGCGTGCTCATGCTGTCCTGCCTGTGCAAAGTGCTGATCCGACCGCGTCCGACCGACGCGCCCTGTCGCGCGAGTTCGTGCATCACGCGGCCGCCTCGGCTGCCTCGTCGCGATGCAGATACGCGATCAGCCGCTCGCGCCACGCGATGAATTCCGGTGACGACTTCACCGCGCGCGCATCGCGCGATTCGACGTAGCGCCGCGCGAACGGCAGTTCGAAGGTTTCCGCGATCCGGCCGGGGCCGGGCGTCATCACGACGAGACGCGTCGCGAGGAACAGCGCCTCCTCGACATCGTGCGTAATGAAAAACACCGTCTTGCCGGTGCGTGCCCACACGTCGAGCACGAGCGCCTGCATCGTGCCGCGCGTCATCGCGTCGAGCGCGCCCATCGGCTCGTCCATCAGCAGCACGCGCGGATCGCTCGCGAGCGCACGCGCGATGCCGACCCGCTGCTGCATCCCGCCCGACAGCTCGTACACACGCGCATGCGCATGACCGTCGAGCCCGACGAGCGCGAGCATCTCCCGCGCCCGCACTTCGCGTTCGGCCTTCGACACGCGCGCGAAGCGCAACCCGAGCGCGACGTTGTCGAGCACATCGAGCCACGGCAGCAGCGCGTATTTCTGGAACACGACGCCACGATCCGCGCCGGGGCCCGTGACCGGCACGCCGTCGACGCATACGTCGCCGGTCGTCGGCGCGACGAAGCCGGCCATGCAGTTCAGCAGCGTGGTCTTGCCGCACCCGGATGCGCCGAGCGCGACGACGAATTCACCGGCATCGATGCGCAGGTCGACCTGCGCGAGCGCCTGCGTCGTCGGCCTGCCGCGTTCGCCCGGATAGGCGACCGATACCTGACGGACTTCCAGCGTGCTCATGATCGAAGGGCTCCGCGATGAGTGGGCTGAGGGGCCGCGCTCAGCGCGCGGCCTTCTGCACGAATTGCGGATCGACGCCGACCGAATAGTCGGCGAGCACCGTCTGGATCGTGCCTTGCGATTTGAGGAACGTGGCGGTCGCTGCGAGCGACTTCGCGGCACCCGACTGCGCGCCGCCGCCGAGCCACGTCGGCGAAGCCTGTTCGGCCGCCGTCGGGAACGCGTAGAGGGCGAGGCTGGCCGGCACGTCCTGCGCATTCGCGCCGGACACCTTCGCGACCGCCGCGACCTGCGGCGAGCCGACCTTCCACGCCGCCGCATGCGCGCGGTAGTCGGCGTCAGCCGCCGCGAGCACCTTCACGAAACGCGCGACGAACTCGGGGTTCTCGCGCGCGAACTTGCGGCTCACGACGAAGCCGTCGAAGGTCGACTTGCCGCTTTCCTTCGCAACCTGGCCGGACGTCGTCAGCACGGTGCCCGACTGCTTGACCTTCGCGAGCACCGGATCCCAGATGTAGGTCGCGTCGATGTCGCCGCGCGCCCACGCAGCCGCGACCTCGGGCGGACGCAGGTTGACGATCTTCACGTCGTTCGGATTGACACCCGCGGCCTGCAGCGCGACGAGCGTGTGGAAATGCGACGTCGACACGAACGGCACGCCGATCTTCCTGCCCTTCAGCGCCGCGACGTTCGTGACGCCCGAACCGTTGCGCGCGACGAGCGCCTCGGCGTCGTTGATGTTGTCGAGCACCCAGAACAGCGAGATGTCGAGCCCCTGCGACAGCCCGGCCGCGATCGGGCTCGAGCCGGCTTCGCCGAGCTGCACGGAGCCCGACGCGAGCGCGCGGATCACGTCGGCGCCGCTGTCGAGCTTGCGGAACGTGACCTTGTAGCCGGTCGCCTTTTCGACTTCACCGCTTGCCTGCGCGTATCGCCACGGCACGACCATGTCCTGGTACGCGATCACGACTTCGCGCGATTCGGCGTGTGCCGCGCCGAGCGCGGCAAAGGCGGTCAGCGCAACGACGGCGCGGCGGATGAAGCTGAAACGGGACATGCGGCTCTCCTTCGGAATGCGGGCATTGCTGCGGGAGAGCCGACTATAGGAGCTTTGCGCGCGGCGGGAGCCAACTTATCCTGCGAAGCTATCGATGCCGTTTCAGCTTTGCTTTCCATGCTCGACTGGATCGTGCGTCCGGTCGGGTGGCAATTGCCGTGCGAACGCAGGAATGGCGTCCGCATCAACGAAAAAGCCCGCATCGCTGCGGGCTTTTTCGGGTTCGTCCGAAGACGACGGAAGCAACGGCGCTCAGACCACCCCGGCCCCGTGCGCCTGCAGATCGGCGTGATAGCTCGACCGCACCATCGCGCCGACGGCCGCGTGCGTGAAGCCCATCTTGTACGCTTCTTCCTCGTACATCTTGAAGGTATCCGGATGCACGTACGCACGCACCGGCAGGTGGTGCTCGGACGGCTGCAGGTACTGGCCGATCGTCAGCATGTCGACGTCGTGCGCGCGCAGGTCGCGCATCACCTGCAGGATTTCCTCTTCGGTTTCGCCGAGGCCGACCATCAGGCCCGACTTCGTCGCGACGTCCGGATGCAGCGCCTTGAAGTCCTTCAGCAGCTTCAGCGAGTGCGCGTAGTCCGAACCCGGGCGCGCTTCCTTGTACAGGCGCGGTACCGTTTCGAGGTTGTGGTTCATCACGTCCGGCGGCGCGGCGTTCAGGATCGAGATCGCGCGGTCGAGACGGCCGCGGAAGTCCGGCGTCAGGATCTCGATGCGCGTTTCCGGCGACTGCTCGCGCACTTCGCGGATGCACTCGACGAAGTGGCCGGCGCCACCGTCGCGCAGATCGTCGCGGTCGACGCTCGTGATCACCACGTACTTGAGCTTCAGTGCACCGATCGTGCGCGCGAGGTTCTTCGGCTCGTCCGGATCCAGCGGATCGGGGCGGCCATGGCCGACATCGCAGAACGGGCAGCGGCGCGTGCACTTGTCGCCCATGATCATGAACGTCGCGGTGCCCTTGCCGAAGCATTCGCCGATGTTCGGGCAGCTCGCTTCCTCGCACACGGTATGCAGGTTGTGCTCGCGCAGGATCGTCTTGATCTCGTTGAAGCGCGAGCTGCCGGTGGCCGCCTTCACGCGGATCCACTCGGGCTTCTTCAGCTTCTCGATCGGAATAACCTTGATCGGAATGCGCGCCGTCTTCGCCTGCGCCTTCTGCTTGGCGGTCGGATCGTAGGCAGGGGTCGCGGCCGAATCGGCCGGTGCGGGAGAAGCGGTAACGTCAGTCATTCGATTGTTCCAGTGCCTGCGGCTTGTCGGCGGCCGCGGATGCGCCGTCGAGGTTGGCGATCAGACGGCGCACCAGCGTGTGGGCGACGTCGTTCCAGTCGGCGGCAACCTCGAGGCTCGCCATGTCGACAGTTTCCAGTCCGGCATAGCCGCACGGGTTGATCGCAAGAAACGGGCGCAGATCCATCTTCACGTTCAGGCTCAGCCCGTGATAGCTGCAGCCGTTGCGGATCTTCAGGCCGAGGGCCGCGATTTTCGCGCCCTCGTGCACGCCGGATGCCACGTAGATCCCGGGCGCGCCCGCCTTTCGGACCGAAGCGAGATTATACGCCGCGAGGGTTTCGATCACGGCCTCCTCGATCTTCGTCACCAGCGTGCGCACCATCAGCTTGCGCCGGCGCAGGTCCAGCAGCAGGTACGCGACGATCTGGCCGGGGCCGTGGTAAGTGATTTGCCCGCCGCGGTCGACCTTCACGAGCGGCACGCCGCTGTCGGCCACCAGCAGGTGGGACGGGTCGCCGGCCTGGCCGAGCGTGTAGACGGGCGGGTGCTCGACCAGCCAGATCTCGTCGCCGGTGTCGGCCGTGCGCGTGTCGGTGAACGCGCGCATCGCGTCGAAGCTCGTCTCGTAGGTCTCGACGCCCCGCCAGCGCACGGTGACCGGCTGGGCCGGTTGATCCGGGGACCCGGCGGGCGATGCGGAAACGGCAACAGGCGTGGACACGATGGAAACCGGCGAAACGGACATGGGCGGTAGTTTACCGAAAACCCGTGGGTCTCGCCGGCCTTGGGAGGGGGACGGATCGCCGGTATCCGTCGGAGGAAATGATGGTCAGACGGTGCGCCATCCGTCGTGGAGCAGCGCGGTCAGGCGTTCGCGCAGCCGTGCCAGCCCGCCGAGCGCGACTTCCCCGGCCGGCCGCGACACCGAGAATGCCACGCACGTGCCCTCCCGGCCTTCCGCGCTGAGCCACAGCCGCTCGCCGCGGCGCAGTTTCAGCGTTTCGCCGTCGACCAGGAAGTAATCGTTGACGTCGTTGCTGCGTGTCGCCCACACCGGCCCGCACTGGACCACCAGGCGCGTGCTGCGTTGCACCTTCATCGGCACGGTTTCGCCCGCGGGGATTTCGAACGTGATGCTTGAAGAAATTTCTTGCATGATCGCCTCCGCCAATAACTGCTTCGATGGCTACAATCGTAGTCACTTCAAGGCGTCCGACAAAACGACCAATTTTCACGTCGATGTGAGGAAAATTAGCAAATGGACCTCCGCCAGCTACCTGCGCTGAACGCGATTCGCGCGTTCGAAGCCGCCGCCCGTCACGAGAATTTCTCGCGCGCCGCCGACGAGCTGTACGTCACGCACGGCGCGGTCAGCCACCAGGTACGCGCGCTCGAGGAGGAACTCGGCGTGCAGCTGTTCACGCGCAACGGCAAGCGGCTGTGCCTGACCGACGCCGGCATGCGCTACGCGCAGCAGATCCGCACCGCGCTGATGGTGATCGCCGACGCGACCCGCGACGTGCGCGCGAGCGACCGCGACCGGCGGCTCGTGGTGTCGATGCTGTCGTCGTTCGCCGCGCGCTTCATCACGCCGCGCATCGGCACGTTCATCGAGCGGCATCCGGAAATCGACGTCGAACTGCAATCGACCAACTCGCTCACCGATTTCGCGCGCGACGACGTCGATCTCGCGATCCGCTTCGGCGGAGGCACCTATCCGGGCCTGCATGTCGAGCCGCTGTTCGAGGAGGTGTTCTTTCCGGCGTGCGCACCGACGCTGAACGGCGGCAAGCTGCCGCAGACGCCCGCCGATCTCGTGCATTACAACCTGCTGCGCTCGGACGACGAGCTGTGGCGGCCGTGGTTCGACGCGGCCGGGCTCGACACGCTGACCGAACCGAAACGGGGGATCCTGTACCAGGATTCGTCGAACCTGCTGCTGGCCGCGATCGACGGCCAGGGCATCGCGCTGGTGCGCCGCTCGCTCGCGGTGCACGACCTGCTCGACGGGCGCATCGTGCGCCTGTTCGACATCGACGGGCCCAGCCCGTGGCACTACTTTTTCGTGTGTCCGCCGCCGGTTTTGAACACGCCGCGCGTGCAGGCGTTCAGGACCTGGCTGCTCGAGCAGGTCGTGGAATACAAGCAGATGTGCGACGAACTGGACGCGCGGCGCGCGGCGGGGAAATGCCCCGCCGAGTGTGCGCTGGAGGGAGGATGGAAAGGGATCAGCGGCCGTTTGCGCTGATCCCCGGACCGCCGGGACGGGCCCTCAGAGCACGACCTTGACCATCGGATGGCCGGTCAGTGCGCGGTAGATGTTGTCGAGCTGTTCCTGGCTCGTCGCCCGGACGGTGATCGTGAGGCCCGTGTAATTGCCGCCGCTCGACGCACGCTCCTCGATCTTCTCGACATCGATCTCGTTGTCGTGAACGGCGACGACCTTGAAGATCGTGTCCTTGAACTCGGGATGCGCCTTGCCCATGATCTTGATCGGGAAATCGCACGGGAACTCCAGCAGCGACTCCTTCCGGGTATCGATCGCGCCGGTCACCTCGATGGTTTTAGTCGGTTCGCTCATCATTTTCTCCGGGTTAGGTCAAACTGTTCAAACTCGCGCGCCTTCGCGCGCTGGTACGCGTCATACAACGCCGCGAACACGGGGCCCGGCTTGCCGCCCTGCACGGGCAGATCGTCGAGCGACGTGACGGGCAGCACTTCCTTCGTGGCCGACGTGATCATGATCTCGTCGGCCGCGCGCAATTCCACTTCGCTGATCTCGCGCGCGACGAACGGAATCTTGCATTCGTCGGCCAGTTCCTCGATCAGCGCGTAGCGGATCCCCTCGAGGATCTTGTTGCTGCGCGGCGGCGCGAGCAGCTCGCCGTTCTTCACGATCCACACGTTCGACGACGACCCTTCCGTCAGGTTGCCGTCGCGCAGCTGCAGCGTCTCGAACGCATCGCGCTCCGCCGCGTGCTGCGCCATCAGCACGTTGCCGAGCAGCGAGATCGACTTGATGTCGCAATGCAGCCAGCGGCGATCCTCGGCCGTCACGCAGCGCACGCCCTTCGCACGCTCCTCTTCCGACGGCAGGCGCAGCGGGCTCGTCATCACGAACACCGTCGGCACCGCGTTCGCCGGGAACGCGTGGCCGCGCTTCGCGACGCCGCGCGTCACCTGCAGATAGACGAGCGCGTTGCCGTCGCCGAGCCCTTCGGCATTCGCCGCGACGACGCGCTCGATCAGCGCACGCCAGCCTGCAGCGTCGTGCGGGCTGGCGATGCCGATCTTCTTCAGGCTGCGCTCGAGCCGTGCCAGATGCTGCTCGATCCGGAACGGCACGTGCGCGCCGTCGTGCGCATAAACGGGGACGACTTCATACACGCCGTCGCCGAAGATGAACCCGCGGTCGAGCACCGGTACACGGGCTTCCGACAGCGGCACCATGTCCTCCTGCGACGATACGCTGAGGTAGACGATCGGTTCGAATTCGGCTTGGCTCATAGCAATGACAGATGGGGATGAAGTCGTAAAAACAAAGGCCCGTCGTGCTGACGCTTACTTCTTCTTGCTGAACATCAGCAGGATCGAGTCCCAGATACGCCCGAAGATACCCGCTTCCGGCACGGCCTGCAGGGCGACGACCGGGAATTCGGACAGCGTCTTGCCGTCGGCGACGATCTTCACGGTGCCGACCTGCTGGCCTTCCGCGAGCGGCGCGATCAGCGGCGCGTTGACGTCGACTTCCGTCTTGACCTTGTCGCCGAGGCCGCGCGGCACGGTCGCCCACTGGTCGCCCTTCACGCCGACCTGCACGGTGTTTTCCTTGCCCTTGTAGATGCGCGGCGTCGACATCGCCTGGCCGCCCTTGAACAGGCGCACCGAATCGAACGCGCTGTAGCCGTAGTTCAGCATCTTCATGCTGTCCTGCGTGCGCTCGCCTTCCTTCTGCTCGCCCATCATCACCGACACCAGGCGGCGCTGGCCGTCCACACCCGGAATCGCGCGCTTCGCCGATGCGATCAGGCAGTAGCCGGCCGCCTGCGTATGGCCCGTCTTCAGGCCGTCGACGGTCGGATCCAGCCACAGCAGACGGTTGCGGTTGCCCTGGCGGATGTTGTTGTACTTGAATTCCTTCTCCGAGAAGATGCCGTAGTACTGCGGAAAATCGCGGATCAGGTGCGCGGACAGCTTCGCGAGGTCGCCGGCCGTCGTGTAGTGGTTCGGGTCAGGCATGCCGTTCACGTCGGCGAAGTGCGTGCCCTTCATGCCGAGGCGCGCCGCCTCGTCGTTCATCATCGTGACGAACTGCCCTTCGCTGCCGCCGACCAGTTCGGCCAGCGCGATCGCGGCGTCGTTGCCCGACTGGATGATCATCCCGTACACGAGGTCGTGTACCGACACCGGCTTGTCCGCCTCGATGAACATGCGCGACTCGTCGGTGCCGACGCGGCGCACGGCGGCGCTCGGCGTGACGATCTGCTCCATCGAGATCTTCTTCTTGTCGAGCGCCTCGAACACCAGGTAGGCCGTCATCAGCTTCGTCAGCGACGCGGGCTCGACGCGTTCGTCGGCATTGCCCGACGCGAGCACCGTGTTGCTGGTCGCGTCGACGAGCACCCACGAGCGCGCATTCACGCCCGGCGGCGGCACCGCGCCCGGCATGAAGGTCGCGGGCGCGCCGGTGAACTGCTCGGCGGCCGGCGCCGCATGCGCGGCCTTGGCCTTGGCGGCCGGCTTCGCCTCGGCGACGACGATCGTCGACGCGAGCGCGACGGGCAGCATCACGCCGAGCGCGACGTTGCGCGCGGCGGTGCCGAAGGCGATGGAAGAAGCGAGGGACTTGAGGCCTTGGGGAGACAGACGCATGATCGATTCAGGCTGATTGCAGAAAGTGCGGTGCGAAACGCGCAGGGTTGAACGGCAAGGCGGCGGGCGTTTCGGGCACTCGCCCGACAATCGTCGGGCGACGCGAAACGCGCCGGTTGGACTCGTGCGGACGCGTTCGGTTCGCGGCCGTCGCGAGCGGGCAGACAGGCGGCGAAACGAGCGCCGCATGCGCCCAGCCGGGCCGCGGGCGACGCGAAATGCGGCCATTATACGTGGCCGCGCAGGGCGTTTTCGCGAACCTGGCGCCGGACGGCCGCACATCGGCATCGCGCGCAGGGTGCCGGCACGCTGCACGTCATCGCACGCGAAGGGGTGCGAAAGGTGGGCGCAGGCGAAGTGGAAGTCGGGTTGCGCCGCACGAAGCGGCACGATGTCGCGCGGGGGAAACGCACGTCCGGCGCGTGCCGGATGGCATGCGTGCGACATGACGCGGGCCGCCGGCGTGACGCCGGCCCCCACGCGCAGGCTAGCGCCACGCGTCGACGATGATGCGCTTCAGCACGTGCAGCTTGCGATGCAGGAAATGCTCGGCGCCGGGGATCACGACGACCGGCAGCTCCTGCGGCCGCGCCCAGTCGTACACGGAAGCGATCGGCACGGTGTCGTCGGTTTCCCCGTGGATCACGAGCGTGTTCTCGGGCACGTCGGCCACCTGCCAGCGGCTCGCGGCCGT
Source organism: Burkholderia sp. Ac-20344 (assembly GCF_017104975.1). Classification (NCBI taxonomy): domain Bacteria; kingdom Pseudomonadati; phylum Pseudomonadota; class Betaproteobacteria; order Burkholderiales; family Burkholderiaceae; genus Burkholderia; species Burkholderia sp. Ac-20344. The sequence goes on along the minus strand of NZ_JAAGPP010000127.1, from coordinate 8,319 downwards.
GCCGACGAACACCATCCGTTCGATCGTCTCGCCCGCGTCGCGCAGCCGCTTCGCGACGTGCGACAGCACGAAGGTGCCGAACGAGAAACCCGCGAGCACGAGCGGCAGGTCCGCATAGGCGGGCTGCGCGCGCATGTGCGCGAGCACCGCGAGCAGGTCGTCGGCCTCGCCGGTGCCGTTGTCGTGCACGCCTTCGGTCGCGCCGACGCCGCGGAAGTTCGACCGGAACACGACGTAGTTCAACTGCACCAGCGTGCGCGCGAGCGTTTGCGCGACCTTGTTGTCCATCGTGCCGCCGAACAGCGGATGCGGATGCGCGACGAGCGCGATGCCGCGCGGCGCGGCGCCGCCTTCGCGCACGGCGTCGGGAAGGTCGACCGCGATTTCGATCTGCCCGACCGGGCCCGCGATCAGCGACTTCTGCGTATGAACGTTCATTCGGCCGGCCCGCTCAGATCTTCAGGCGGTCGACGACCTTGCCGTCGCGCAGGTGCGATTCGACGATCTCGTCGATATCGGCCTGGTCGACGTACGTGTACCACGTACCTTCCGGATACACGACCATCACCGGCCCTTCCTCGCAGCGGTCGAGGCAGCCCGCCTTGTTGACGCGAACCTTGCCGGGCCCCGCGAGGCCGAGCTCCTTCACGCGCTTTTTCGCGTACTCCTGCATGGTCTGCGCGTCGCATTGCGCGCAGCTCGGGCGTTCGGCGCCCGGATCGCGCTGGTTCAGGCAGAAGAAGACGTGGTGCTGGTAGTAGGAATCCATGATGGTGACGAGCGGCCCGGCGCAAGGCCGTGCGGAAAGAGGAGCGATTGCCGCTGCGCGGGGCAGCGGGCGTGTAGTGTTCGGTGCCAAGCGGCGCTTATGTGCCAGCGGATTCGTGCTCGTGGCAAGGCGCAAACCGCAGCGATGCCTAGTGGCATCGCGAGGATTCGCAACGCGGCCACGGGCGCGAAGGCCCCGCACATAAGTGCCGATTGGTGCCGAACACTGCACTCATTCGGACGATTATAGCGAGCGGCGCACGCCGCTGCCCGCGATCCCGCGACGGCCCTTGCGTCAGCGGCGCAACGCGGCCGGCAGCCACGCGTGCTCGACGCGCTGGCCGAGCCAGATCAGCGCCGCGTAGGGCCAGATCCACGCCAGCCAGCGCGCGAGGCTGTTGAAGTGCACGTAGCGGCCCTGCCGCCAGCCCGACAGCGTGAAGTCGAAAAACGGATTGACGGGCAGCAGGTTCACGAGCGCCACGCCGGCCAGCAGCGCGAGCGCCGCGAGCGTCGCGCGCCAGGTCGCCGGCACGTACAGCGCGACGAGCGCGGCCGCGAAACCGAGCTCGATCCCGAGCCGCGCGCCGGGCGTCGCCCACACGACGACGAGGCCGGTGGCCGACTGCATGAACGTCGCGGCCGCCTTCAGCACGAGCGTCGCGGCGACGAGTGCGATCAGGAGCCGGATGCGCGGCGCGCGCGGCCGCATCGCGAGCGACGCGATCGCCAGCGCGGCGAACAGCATCAACCCGCCGAGCGCGGCCTCCCATGCGGAGTCGGACAGCCAGCCGTCGACACGCTCGGGCCATTCGCCCACGCGCCACGCGGCCGGCAGCCACGCGAGCAGCGCGTCCTGCATCGACGCGTCGGCACGCTCCCACAGTACGGCCGGCCAGTCGCCGATGCCGAACAGGAACGGCGACGGAAACAGGATCGCGAACGGCCACAGCCCGGCGAGCAGCAGCGGCGTCGCGCCGTCGTCCTCGAACCAGGCGAAGCGCAGCCGGCGCAGCGCGCCGCGATCGAGCAGCGCACCGGTGGCCGGCGCGACCAGCGCCGCGCCCAGCAGCGCGCCGAGCGCGTTGGCCGCGAGATCGAGATTCGACGCGACGCGCGTCGGCAGGTAGGTCTGCACCGCTTCCATCGAGCCCGACAGCAGCACGCCGAGCACGCCCACGATCAGCGTCGCGGCCACGCCGCGCCAGCGCGGGTGCAGCGCGAGCACGCCGAGCGCGCCGAACGGCAGGTAGCCGAGCACGTTCGTGACCACGTCGAATGCGGTCACGTAGCGCTGCATCGGCGCGAACAGGTAGTCGAACGGCCCGATGCCGAGCGACACCCAGCCGCCGAACGGATACAGCGACGCGTAGATGATGAGCGCCGCGTAAGCGGCAAAGGCCTGCCGCGCGAGCGGCGATGCGCGAAGGGTGCCGGTCGCGCTCATCGCGGCTGCGCGGCACGCGTCACGGCGTGCCCGCGTACGCCTGCATGCCGGCCCACGCGGCGATCTGCGACACGAGCTGGTCGCTCGCCGTCGCGAGCGCACGGGCACCGCCCGCCGCGTCCGGCGTGCTCGACGGTGCACGGGCGACGAACGTGCGCTGGCCGAGCACCTTGCCGTCCAGCATCAGCGTCGCGCGCGCGGTGACGGCGCCGTGGCTCTGCGACTGACCGTCGAACACCTGTTCGAATTCGTTCAGGTCGACCTTGAGGGTCGGCGCGCGCACGCCGTCGGATCCTTCGAGCACCGTGCCGCGCGACGACAGTGCGCCACGCAGCCGCTGCGTGAGCAGCTGCGCGGGCGGCGCGGTCCAGCGGCTGTCGCGATAGACGGCCACGTGCTGCGCGTCCACGTACGCGAGGCGGTATGCGAACTTGTCGGAGTCGAGCGCATCGGGCGCGGCGACGTCGAGCACCTTCAGCGCAGGGCCCGGGCCCGCGGTCACGACCGACGTGGCCGGCCCGAGGTCGTAGCGGACATTCGACAGTGCCGCGCTGTTGCCGGCGCAGCCGGCCGCGAGCGACAGCGTCAGCACGGCAAGCGCGGCCGCGGCCGGACGCAGCGCGCGGTCAAGGATTCGTGGCATGGCGTGTTCCTGCATGATGTTTCCGGTTTCGATGGGTGTCACTGCCCGGCCGTCGCACCCGGCCAGGCGAAGCCCGGCTCGCCGGGCCCCGGCGCCGCGCCGGGCGAACCGAACAACAGACTGCGCGGGTTGCGGCCAAGCTCACCGGCCACGTCCTTCAATTGCCGCGACGCGTCGCCGACGCTGCCGGCCAGCGCGTTGAAACGCGGCAGCGTGTCGTACTGCACGCGCGCGTTGAGATCGTTCAGCGCGACACCGATCTGATCCGCCGCCGTGCCGGCCTTGTTCAGGTTCGACACGAGCGGCCCGTTCGGCTGCAGCAGCGTGTTCGCCGACGCCATCGCGCGGTTCACCTCGTGCATCGTTTCCGGCAGCGCGGTAACCGCCGGGCCGAGCTGCTTCGTCAGCGTCGCGGCGCCGTCGGCCGCGTGCTGCAGGCTTTCGGCGGTCGCGCGCAACTGCTCGCGCATCTCGGGCGACATCAGCGCATTCGCACTCTTCGCGGCCATTTCGAGCTGCCGCAGCAGCACGTCGCCGCGCTCCTGGATCTGGTCGAACAGGCTCGGCCGCATCGGGATCTGCGCGATCGCCTTCGTCGACGACGGCAGCGGCGCCAGGTCGCGGCCCGTGTCCTCGAGCTGCACGAACGCGATGCCCGTCACGCCCTGGAAGCCGAGGCTGCCGTAGGTCGACTGCGTGATCGGCGCGTCGTGGTCGACGAGGATCCGGATCCGGATCTGGCCCGGGTGCGCGCGATCGAAGCCGATCGACTGCACCTTGCCGACGTCGAGGCCGCGAAAGCGCACGGCCGCGTCCGGGAACAGCCCCGTCACGTTGGTGCGCGCGAGCAGGTCGTACGGCACGCGCACGGTGCGGTCGACGTTGAACCAGAACACGGTGCCCGCGATCGCGAGCGTCAGCGCGATCGTGAACAGGCCGGCCCAGAACGCATGTGATTTGTTTTCCATTCGCGGATTCCTTCGTGCCTACAGCTCGACGCTCGACAGCGCCGGTTCGAGGGCCGCCTTCGGCAGCTTCGCGCGCCGCTCCGGCGGCAGCGCCTGCAATGCGCGGCGCCCGCGCAGCCCCAGGAAATATTCGTGGATGAACGGATGGTCGACGTTCGCGGCCTCCTCGACCGGCGCCGCGACCAGCACCTTGCGGTCGGCCAGCACCGCGACGCGCGTCGACAGCGCGACCATCGTATCGAGATCGTGCGTCACCATCACGACGGTCAGCCCGAGCGTGCGATGCAGCGTCGCGATCAGCTCGACGAATTCGTCCGATGCCTGCGGATCCAGGCCGGCCGTCGGCTCGTCGAGGAACAGCAGCTCGGGCTCGAGCGCGATCGCGCGCGCGATGCCGACCCGCTTGACCATCCCGCCCGACAGCGCGGCCGGCATCTTCGACGCGTGCTTGCATGGCAGCCCGACCATCTCGAGCTTCAGCATCACGATGTCGTGCAGCAGATCCGGCGGCACGCGGCCGAGCTCGCGCAGCGGCTGCGCGACGTTGTCGAACACCGTCATCGACGAGAACAGCGCGCCCTGCTGGAACAGCATCCCGGAGCGCGTGCGCATCATCCGCGCGCTCGCGTCGTCGATCGTCGCCGTGTCCTCGCCGAACACCTTGATCGTGCCCGACGTCGGCCGCTCGAGGCCGAGGATCTGCCGCACCAGCGTGGTCTTGCCGGAGCCCGAGCCGCCGACGATCGACACGATCTCGCCGCGCCGCACGTCGAAGTCGAGCTTCTGGTGAATGATGTTGCGCCCGTAGCGCTTGGTCAGGTTGCGCACCTCGATCACGAGGTCGCCGGCATCGGCCGCCGCAGCCGGCCGGGTGCCGACCGACCCGGCCCCGATGGCCGCGGCATGCGCGGTCGTTTCGTTCGATGCGTTCATCCGAGCCCCACGTTCTGGAACAGGATCGCGAACACCGCGTCGGCGAGGATCACGACCGTGATCGACGACACGACCGACGTGGTCGTGCCTTCGCCGAGGCTCTGCGAGTTCGCCTTGATGCGGAAGCCGAAATGGCAGGCGACCAGCGCGATCAGCATGCCGAACACGATGCCCTTGCCGACCCCGATGTACAGGTTTGCGATCGGCACGACGCCCGGTAGCGAGCGCACGAAATAGTTGACGTCGATCCCGAGCACGAGCTTCGCGGCGAGCGCGCCGCCCGTCAGCGCGATGATGTTGGTCCACATCACGAGCAGCGGCATCGCGACGCCGAGCGCGAGCACGCGCGGCAGGATCAGCCGCAGCCCGTGCGGGATGCCCATCACGCGCATCGCGTCGAGCTCCTCGGTCACGCGCATCACGCCGATCTGCGCGGTGATCGCCGAGCCCGAGCGGCCCGCGACGAGAATCGCCGACAGCACCGGGCCGAGCTCGCGGATCACCGACAGCCCGAGGATGTTCACGATGTAGCGGTTCGCGCCGAACATCTGCAGCTGCTGCGCGGACAGGTAGCTGAGCACGATGCCGATCAGGAACGCGACGAGCGCGGTGATCGGCAGCGCCTGCGCGCCGGCGCTGTAGATGTTCGCCGAGGTCTCCTTCCACGGCATCGTCTTCGGCCGGCGCAGCACCGACAGCGCATCGAGGATCACGAGGCCGAACATCGCGATGCCGCCCTGCAGGTGTTCGCCAAAGCCGAAGATCGCCTGGCCGAGCCGCGTGACGGGATCGACGCGCACGACACGCTCGGGCGCCTCGCGCTCGCTGTCGAGCCGCTCGATGCGCTCGAAGATCGTACGCTGCGTGGCGCTCAGCGCGACACCGGCCGGCAGCTTGCGGCCCCATACGCGCCACAGCGCCTGACCGCCGACGTGGTCGAGCCGCTCGATGCCGGACAGATCCCATTCGCTCACGCGCCCGGACGCGATGCTCGCGACCCGGCGCGCCACCGCGCCGCGATTGCGCGCCAGCGCGAGCGCGGTCCACTGGCCGTACAGGCGCACCGTCTGGCCCTGGCCGCCGGCGTCGACCGACAGGCCGGGAGGAGTCTCGAAGTCCAAGGGCAGGTTGTTTGCAAAAAGGTGACAGCGGCCATTGTAGCGAACCGCCCGGCGACGCGACGTGAGGATTTCCGTGGGGGCGCCTAGCTGGGGCGCCTGGCCGGGGGGCGCCGGGCCGAGTCGCCCGCCCCGGGGTGCCCGTGGAGGCCGCCGCCCCCTGCCCGTTGCCGGCTTCATCGCCTTTCATTCTTCCGTCACGATTCCTTTCGATACTCTCACGCGCCGCACATCAGGCCGTCGGCGCCCCGCGCCGCCATTCGTTGCGACCCTCGCCTTTCAAAAAACAGAACACCGAACAGGACAACCGATGCGTCTCCCCCTGCTTTCCCGCCGTCGCGTGCCGGCCATCGCCGCGCTCGCCAGCCTCGCCTTCATCCTCGCCGCCTGTGGTGGCGACGACGTCACCTCGCCGCCGGTGACGCCGCCGGCGGCCCAGGCGCCCGTCGGCACGACGGCCACGCTCGCCCTGCTCGAGACGACCGACCTGCACACCAACGTGCTGTCGTATGACTATTTCAAGCTCGCCGCCGACAATTCGCTCGGCTTCGAACGCGTGTCGACGCTGATCGCGCAAGCCCGCGCGCAGTATCCGAACACGCTGCTGCTCGACAACGGCGACACGATCCAGGGCACCGCGCTGTCGGACTACCAGGCGCTCGTGAAGCCGGTCGGCTGCGACCAGACGCTCGCGATCTACAAGGTGATGAACGCCGCGAAATTCGACGGCGGCGGGATCGGCAACCACGAATTCAACTACGGGCTGCCGTACCTGTCGCAGGTGACCGGCAACACGTTCGAGGTCGACGGCCTGCCGGCGCCGGCCCAGCAGAAGAAGTGTGCGGGCCCGAACTTCCCGCAGGTGCTCGCGAACGTGATCAGCGCGAAGACCAACGCGCCGCTGTTCACGCCGTACACGATCCTGACCCGCACCGTGACCGCGACGACGCCGGACGGCAAGACGGTCAGCGCCCCCGTGAAAATCGGCATCATCGGCTTCACGCCGCCCGCGATCATGAACTGGGACAAGCGCTGGCTCGACGGCAAGGTCTATACGACCGGCCTGAAGGAAGCCGCCGAGAAATACATTCCGGAGATGCGCGCGAAGGGCGCCGATCTCGTCGTCGCGATCTCGCACGGCGGCCTCGACAATGCCGCGTATTCGCCGACGATGGAGAACGGCAGCTGGTGGCTGTCGAAGGTGACCGGCATCGACGCGATGCTGATCGGCCACTCGCACCAGGTGTTCCCGGATGCGAACAGCACCGTGTCGCAGTTCAACCTGCCGGGCGTCGACAAGGTCAAGGGCACCGTCAACGGTGTGCCGACCGTGATGGCCAACTACTGGGGCAAGCACCTCGGCGTGATCAAGCTCGGCCTGAAGTTCGACGGCAAGACGTGGAGCGTCGACAAGTCGCTGACGACCGTCGAGGCGCGGCCGATCCAGAACGCCGACAAGAGCTACGTCGCGGCCGACCCGTCGGTCTCCGCCGCGATCGCCGCCGAGCACCAGGCGACGATCGACTACGTGAAGACGCCGATCGGCTCGACCGACTACCGGATGAACTCGTACTTCGCCGATGTCGGCGATCCGGGCGCAATCCAGATCGTCAACGAGGCGCAGGCCGACTACGTGAAGACCTACGTGCAGGCGAACCTGCCGCAATACGCGTCGCTGCCGGTGCTGTCGGTCAGCGCGCCGTTCAAGAGCGGCTTCGGCGGCGGCACCGACTACACCGACGTCGCGCCGGGCGCGCTCGCGATCAACAACGCGGCCGACCTCTACCTGTATCCGAACACCGTGTACGCGGTGAAGGTGAGTGGCGCCGACGTGAAGAACTGGCTCGAAACCGCCGCGAAACGCTTCAACCGCATCGATCCGACCAAGGCGACCGTGCAGCCGCTCGTCAGCACGTTCCCCGGCTACAACTTCGACATGTTCACGTCGGCCGATCTCGCGTATGAAATCGACGTCACGCAGGCGGTCGGCAGCCGGATCAAGAACCTGACGTACAAGGGCGCGCCGATCGACCCGAACGCGCAGTTCATCGTCGCGACCAACAACTATCGCGCGAGCGGCGGCGGCAACTTCCCGGGCCTCGACGGCAGCAAGACGATCTTCGCGTCGCCCGATGCGAACCGCGACGTGCTGATCGCGTTCATCAAGAAGCGCGGCGCGATCACGCGCGTGGCCGACGGCGCGCAGCGCAGCTGGCGCTTCACGAAGCTCGCGAGCTCGGTCGCGCACGTGCAGTTCGCGTCCGCGCCGAACCGCCTCGGCGACGCGGCGGCGGCCGGCCTGACCGGCATCACGCAGGTCGCGGCCGACGACGGCTCGGGCAAGACCCTCGCCACCTACGAGATCGACCTCACCCAATGAGACACGCGATGCAACCGATCCGGACGATGCGGCCGGCCGAAACCGGCCTCGCCGCTGCCGCA
>NZ_JAAGPP010000126.1:0-27532 GCF_017104975.1 Burkholderia sp. Ac-20344 | reverse complement strand
CCACAATTCGTCATCAACGATCGGCGCTTGCATTCCTCATGATCCCGTTGCTCAGATGCTTGAGGTTAACAGGTCGCCGGCGAAGTTAACAGCCCCTCGAGGGTCTTTTTGAACTGGCCTCTAAGGAGCGAAAGAGACATTGAATCGAGCGTGAATTGTCGAGATGTAGAAGGTGCACGTCATGTGATTCGGAATCCTGAGTGACTGGCGAACAATCAAATTGATGTCGGAAGAGTCAAGGAATCGGCTGAGTGCGTCACGAGTACGACAGCCTTATTGGAGGAAAACCGTGAAAAAACTGAATGTCGCTCTGGTGGGCACTGGCTTCATGGGCAAGGCCCATTCCATCGCTACTGCCGTGGTGCCGATCCTGTTCGGCTCGCCGGTGGAAATCGAACGCAAGGTCGTGGTCGACATCGACGACGAACTCGCACGCAATGCAGCTGCGCAATATGGGTTCGCCGAGCACGCGACGGACTGGCGAGAAGTCGTGTCGCGCCCGGATATCGATATCGTCGACATCTGCACGCCGAACGACACGCACGCGGCGATCGCGATCGCCGCCGCGAAGGCGGGCAAGCACGTGATGTGCGAAAAGCCGATGGCCATGACGGTGGCCGACGCCGAAGCCATGTATGCAGCCGCGAAGGAAACGGGCGTGGTCACGATGATTTCGTACAACTATCGCCATACGCCGGCGTTGCAGATGGCCAAGCGGTTGATCGACGAAGGGCGTATCGGCGAGATCCTGACGTTCCGCGGCTACTACCTGCAGGACTGGGGCGCGGATCCGAGCACGCCGCTGTCGTGGCGCTTCAACAAGGAGAAGGCCGGTTCGGGCACGCTTGGCGATATCGGCACGCACGTCATCGATGCGGCGCGCCTGCTCGTCGGCGAGTTCGAATCGGTGAACTCGATCGTCAAGACCTTCATCGCCGAGCGGCCGCTGCCGGCTGGCCGTTTCTTCGGCCCGGCAGGTCAGGCATCGTCGGAAAAGGGCAAGGTCGACGTCGACGACATGGCCATGACGATGATCAAGTTCACCAACGGCGTGTGCGGGACGATCGAAGTGACGCGCAATGCGTGGGGCCACCACAACCAGCTCGGCTTCGAAATCCACGGTACCCGTGGCTCGATTGCGTTCGATTATCAGCGGCTGAACGAACTGCGCGTGGCATTCGCGGACGATCCTTCGGACGCGTTCGGCTTCCGCACGATCTACTCGGGCCCGCATCAACCGTTCGGCGACAAGCTGTGGCCGGTTGCCGGGATGGGGCAAGGCTACATCGATATCAAGTCGATCGAGTGGTACAACTTCCTGCAGGCAATCGCCGGAAACCAGCCTGCCGCACCGAACTTCGAGGACGGCGTCCAGATCGAGCGCATCGCAGACGCGATCCTCGTGTCGGGACAGAGCGGCGTGTGGGAACACATCCAGCAGCCGGCTCGCCGATAACACGGCCGCCGCCTGAAGTCGTGCGGAGACGGTGAGCGTCCTCGGTGAGTGGCAAATCGGTAACGCGGCTCGTCGGCAAAGGATCCGGCGAGCGCCTCCTCATTGGCGGCCAACGTCGAAGCATCACCGTCCGGGCGGCGAACTGCGATAGATCCGGATGCGGCCTCCAGCATGGCCGCGTTCGAACGATAACGTGTCAATAGATCGGAGGCAGGGGATGACCTTGGCAATCGGGGTGATCGGCGTCGGCGTCATGGGATCGGAGCACGCGCGCATTCTGCGTGAAGAGACGTCGGGTGCGGCGTTGGTCGCGGTTTGCGATGCCGATGAAGGGCGCGCGCGGGCCGTGGCGGGCAGTTCGAGAGTCTATACGGACCCGCGGGAGCTGATTCGCTCCGAGCATGTCGACGCCGTTCTCGTTGCCGCACCGGACACGCTGCACGGCGACCTCGTATTGCAGTGCATCGAGGCCGACAAGCCGGTTCTGTGCGAGAAGCCGCTAGCCGGTACGGCGGCCGAGGCACTCAAGGTCGTCGACGCGGAAATGGCGAAGGGCCGAAGGCTGGTCCAGGTCGGTTATATGCGTCGTTTCGACCAGCCGTACATCGAGATGAAGCGTGCTGTCCGAGACGGCGAGATCGGTGCACCGGTCGTCGTGCACAACGTCCACCGCAATCCCGTCGCGCCGGACTGGTTCAACGGCCCGATGTCCATCACCAATGCGTTCGTTCACGAAATCGATGCAAGCCGCTGGTTGCTCGATTCCGAACCTGTTGGCACACGTGTCTACAGTGCTGGAAATGGCGATCCGATGGTCGTCGTGATGGAAATGGCCGGCGGCGTGATCGTGTCGTCGGAGGTGTTCATGAATTGCCAGTACGGCTATCACGTGCACGTACAGGTCGTCGGGCGAAACGGAACGATCGAGACCGCTCCGCCCGGATGTGTTGGCAGGAATGCCGGCGGCTACGGCAAGACGGCCTATGCAGGTAACTGGATCGACCGATTCAGATCGGCCTATGTGAAGCAACTCAATGAGTGGGTTCGCTCGATCGGCGCCGGTACGTCAAGCGGTGGCGCGAATGCCTGGGACGGCTATGTCACGACGTCTGTCGCAGAGCAGATCGTCGTTGCGATGGGGCGCGGAACATCCGTGACGTTCGCGGCCGAGCGTTACCGTCCGACGATGTACGCGTAGTCACGCCTATGCACGGAAATGCAGAGGTTTGTGCGACTCAGGAGGAAAAATGATCAGAATCGGAATTCTCGGATGTGGACGCATTGGTCAGGTTCATGCACTCAGTATCAAGCAGATTCCGTCGGCAAAGCTAGTCGCGGTAGCGGACGTCAACGAGAGCGCCGCAGCAGTCTGTGCTGACCGATTTGGGGTTGACGCACGCGATGCATCGGACATTCTCGAAGGGAAGGACATCGATGCTGTGGTGATTGCGACACCGTCATCGACGCATTTCGATCTCGTTCACGCGGCGGTGGTTGGGCGAAAGGCCATCTTTTGCGAGAAGCCCATCGACCTGTCGTCGGCGCGGGTGAGGGCATGCATGGACGCCGTCGAGAATGTGGGGGTGCCCTTCATGACGGCGTTCAACCAGCGGTTCGACCCGCACTTCGGTGAGTTGGCGCGTCGCGTGCACGAGGGTGAGATCGGAAATGTCGAGACCATCACGATCACCTCGCGTGATCCGGCGCCGCCGCCGCTGTCGTATCTGAAGACGTCCGGTGGCCTCTTTCGCGACATGATGATTCACGATTTCGACCTCGCGCGATTCCTGATGCGGGAAGATCCGGTGCGTGTGTTCGCCACCGGATCGGTGCTGGTCGAACCGTCCATTGCGGAGGTCGGCGACGTGGATACGGCGGCAGTCATCCTGACGACGACGTCTGGGCGGATCTGCCAGATCTCGAATTCGCGCCGCTCGACCTATGGCTATGACCAGCGACTCGAGGTCCACGGATCGCGCGGCATGCTGCGCGTCAAGAACGTTCACGAGTCTCGGGTGGAGCAAGCCACGGAGGCAGGGTTCGCCATGCCGGTCGCGCAACCGTTCTTTCTCGAGCGCTTCGGCGCCGCGTATCTCGCCGAAATGCGCTACTTCGTCGACGCCGTTTCGGCAGGAAAAATGCCGAAACCGGACGCCAGCGATGGCCTGAAGGCCCAGTTGATCGCCGACGCGGCCACCCTTTCGTGGCAGCGCGGGCAGCCGGTGGACATCGCTGGTTGACCTCGGCGACCGGCATGAGAAAGCCGGTCGCCGTCATTTCACACATATCGGGTGCTCCCATGAAGATCGGCATTGTCGGCCTCGGCAACGCAGCAGAGCTGCACGTGACGGCTCTCAACGAAATGGACCCGCAGTTGTTTTGCGGCGGCTGGAGTCGGACTTACAGGAAGGCGCTGGAATTCGTCGACAGGTTTGGTGGGCGCGCATACGAAACCGTTGACGAACTGCTGGGCGACAAAGTGGTCGACGCAGTTGTCGTGTGCACGAACACCGCATCGCATTTCGACTTGGCCAGGCGTGCGCTGCTGGCAGGCAAACACGTATTGCTCGAGAAGCCGCTGTGCGAGCAGGCGATGCAGATTCGCGAGCTCGCGGAGATTGCACGTTCGCAATCGAGGGTCTGCATGCCTTCCCACAATTATGTTTATGCAGAGAGCATGCGACGACTGCATGCGCATGTCGCTTCCGGGAAACTGGGAAGGATCGTCAATTTCTGGGCAATCTACAACAAGCGACATGACGCTTCGATCGGCGCGCCGGATCTGACGATGCGCGAGCTGATGGTGCATCACGCGTACTGCATGCTGTATTTCGTCGGTCGCCCGTCGTCGGTGTTCGCGACCGGTTCCAATGTCCATTTCGACGATCCAAATGCAGACGATCAACTGATGATCACCGCGGAATATCCGAACGGAACAATTGCGAATCTTTGGGGAAGTTTTTCAGCCGACGATCGCAGTCGGGATCCCTGGTCCGTCTATTTCAAGATCATCGGCTCCGACGGAAGCGGCGTGATCCCTTGGGACGTCACGAAGTTTGGCGACGCGAGACTTCCGTTTTGGGATGACGCGACCTACTGGGACAGCTTTCTTCAGGTCGAAAGCTTCTTCGTGAACGAATGCGTCGCGAAAGGTATGACGCCGTTGTCGACACTCGACGACGCATATGATGCAGCCGTCGTACTGGACGCGGCGCGTCGGTCTTTGCGCGAGCGGCGTGTCGTGCCGATCGTCTACGGTTCCTGAGCCAAGCAATGGGGAAGACATGATCAGATACGCTGTTGTAGGCGCGGGATGGATATCGCAAGAGGCGTTCATGCCGGCTGTTGCTCAGACAGGCAATTCGACGATCGGTGCGTTGGTTTCCGGAAATCCTGACGGGGCGCGGAAGCTCGCGAGATTCCATGGGGTCGACACGATCGTCGAGTACGACGACTACGACCGGATGCTGAACAGCGATGTCGTCGACGCGGTCTATATCGCGGTCCCCAATCCGCTCCACGCCGATTATGCGATTCGCGCGGCGCGAGCCGGAAAGCACGTCTTGGTCGAGAAGCCGATGGCGACCAACGTCGCGGATGCCGAGGCGATGATTGGGGCGGCAGCCGAGGCCGGCGTGATGCTGAGCACCTGTTACCGCTTGCATCACGAGGCAGGGACGATCGCGGCACTGGAAGCGATCCGGGACGGCCGCATCGGTGATCCGAAGTACTTCAGTGGAGTGTTCGGATTTCAGTCCGCGACGGGCAACCACCGGCTGGACAGCAAGAACTGGGGCGGCCCGCTTCAAGACATCGGGATTTACTGCGTCAACGCGGCGCGGCATGTCTTCTCCGACGAACCTGTCGATGCGTCGGCGATCACGACGCGCCGGCCCGGAGATCCTCGCTTCTCGGACATCGACGACGCCATTGCTGTCACGTTGCGCTTCCCTCGCGATCGAATCGCGCAGTTCTATTGCAGTTTTGGCACGGCGTCGATCGATATGTACAGGGTGCTGGGAACCGAAGGGGACCTGACCATGGAGCCCGGTTTCAGGTTCGAAACGCCGACGCGAATGGTACTGAACACGAAGGATGCTTCGGAGACGATGCATTTCCGGCACTGCGATCACTTCGGCGGGTTGATTCAGCAGTTCTCCGAATGCATTGAGAAACGCAGCAAACCTGCGTCAAGTGTCGAAGAGGGCCTGGCTGACCTGAGGGCCTTGCTGGCGATCGAGGCGTCTGCTCGCACGGGAACGGTGGTGTCCGTCGAACCGACGCGTTTCAGCCGCCGAAACCTGACGCTCGATGATGTGCGCGCCGTACCGAGAACGGAGAAGCGGCTGCTGCTGTAGGCGTTCAAGTCGAGAGAACTTGCGCGACACACTATCCGAGGCTCGCTCGGCGTGCCTCGAATTCCTGTCGCGGATGCAGATCCGTGGCGCGAGACTTAGTTGTATCCGAGGATCGATACCGATCGGAGATCGGGCCGATCGGGAACATTCGCCGCGATGGAAGACATCGGTTCACGCAGAAGGGCGGTGTACGGAGAGACGTTTCGCCGGTCCGCGGCGGGTACGTTTCGATGGTTCGTGCGGGTTACCGGGGCAGCGTTGTGAAGGGCGGTGCCGAGAACTTTCCGTGGCGTCATGGGGCGAGGGTCCAGATATATCCGTCGTTTCGAGATTCGCGGTTTGCCGAATGGCTTTCGCACTCTACGTCGTAAAGAAGGAATGCGAATAAATAATAGGATCGGAAATGATCTTGAGCCAACGAGAAATTCCGCACACGGCTGTCAACATTTTCCTGACAAGCAGATACGAACGTATCGATGTTCGGCACCAATGCGCTGTCTTCGCCGTGTTGACTCGAGAAGATCGACGGGCGCAGGCAGGTGTTCTGTGGCGTATGACGGGACGGAAACCTGCATCCTCGATGGTGAGGCAATGAATACACGCTTCCTGGAGACGTTCGTGACGCTCGCGCAACAAGGCAGCTTCCGGGCTACGGCGCGTCTTCTTCATACTTCGCCCGCGACGATATCGACACGTATCAAGGCGTTGGAAGACGAGTTGAGGACCGAGCTCGTCGATCGAACGGCGGCGGATTTTCGTCTCACCCTGTCTGGGCAGAGCTTGTTGACGCTGGCGATGAACGTGGTAGACGCGACCCGTGCGCTCAAGAAGGCAGCCGGTCTCGATCTCGCGTTACGCGGACCGATACGTTTCGGCGTGATAGACACGATCGTTCACAGCTGGCTTTCCTCGTATGTGACGCAGTTGAGGGAGCGCGTCCCGGGCTTGGTGGTCGAGCTGACCGTAGATTCGAGCCCGGCGCTGAACAAGAAAATCTTGCAGGGCGAGCTCGACATGGCTGTCTGCGCAGAGGTCGTTGGTAGCGACAAGGTCATGTCGAGCAGGATTGCAAGCTATCCGGTTCGATGGATTGTCAGCCGGGAGCTGCTTTCCGGTTCGGACGTGGATCCGGTTCACCTCGCCCTGGCGCGGCCGATACTGACATTCGGAAGGGGCACGACGTCGCACCTGGCGGTGGAACGCATCGTCCGAACACTGGCCGGTGGAGCCGGCATCCCGGACGAGGCGATACGCATAACCTGTGCCTCTTCGGTCGCTGCGATCGTGCAATTGGTGCGTGATGGATACGGTGTCGGGGCAGTCCCGCACCTGTTCGTGCATGACGAACTGGAAAACGGGCGAATCGCCGAGCTCGCGCTGGAGCCGCAGCCGCCGTCGATCGACGTGTCGTTGTGCATGCCGGTCAATGCATCACCGGCCGTCGTAGCGGCAGCCGACGCGGCCCGGGACGTGTGCGCCACATACTGCCGAGGAAAACCGGAGACGCTGATCCGGGCCGCCTGACCGATCATCCCGATTGCGGTCGTTCGGGCAGTGGCGGCGTACCGATTGACTTTCGGAATATGGTCGCCGGCGGGTATATGACTTCCCTAATATGATCCGGCGGCGCGTTGCGGTAGCCTGTCGCATTAGGTATCAGATGTTAGTCTGGTGCGAATTTCATGCTCTCCGCTCATGAGGCTTTCGGTTTCGGTGCTGGCGCACCTGTCGGGCCGCTGATTTCGGGCGATCGGCGCTCGCGCTCATCCCTACCGGCAAAGAGAATTGGCGATGTTAGTCGAAGTCAGCAAATTCAAGGAATCCCAGGAGTTCGCTCTTCAGACCGTTAACTTTGCACGGTCGATGCTCAATTGTTCGGCCGCCGTGTTCACATGGCTCGATTCGCACGACCAGCTATTGCCGCACACCCAGATGGGATGGCCTGAAGAGACCATCAAGGACTATTACACGGTATTCGCCTCGGCCGATCCGCTGAACGTCTATCGTCTGATTAAACAGCGTGCGACCGTAGTGACCCTCAAAGGGGCAAAGCGCGACGACCAGCACTCCAGTTGGTCGGATTACCAGAGGAAGTACGGGCTCGTGGACGAAGTCGGGTTCCTGTTCTGGGCGGGAGATACACCACTAGCGTGCCTCTCCGTCATCAAGAAGCAAGGCGATAGCCCGTTCTCGACCCCAGAACCCTTCGGACAGATGTACGACTATATGCAGCACAGCTTCTCGATGCTTGCATCCGTCAAGAAGGTCCAGGCAGACCACGCGCTGCGAAACGAGTACTTCCTGACGGAGCGGGAGCTCTCAGTCGCGTCCCTGATGACCGCCGGCCTGTCCAACAGGGATATCGCCGAGACGCTGGGCATCGAGCTTGCCACCGTCAAGTCGCACGTCATTCGAATCCTGGGCAAGCTGGGCATCGAGAGCCGAACCCAGCTTGCGGCGTTCTCCGCCGACCTGGGCACACCGACAACGAAATAGCCTGGGTGCACCGGGGCGGTGCGTTCGTCTTCGCCGCCGCTTGCATCAACGGAAATTTTTCTCATCCTTTGGATGGACGCACGGCGTCTTGGCCATACATACAATGGTTTCAAGGCCGCCGGACATCATCCAGACGGTCGTAACTCTCGCATTGGTTCACGCCTGTTGCGTGGCCTGACAGCTCACTTCATCGATCACGATCTTCAACCTTGAGGGTGGTGCGCGTTACACATGGCTTGAGCGGCGTCCGGCTGTCAATTCGCATAACGAATTAACGTCCGATGCGTGACGGATGTTTGCCGAGTGCCGGTTGATTGTGGACCGTATTCGGTCCAGTTCGCCGAATTGATAGAAATTCGTGATCTGCATGCATCGAGAATCACAATTGGACCTCGTCTAATTGGCGCAAGACGATGCATGCAAGCGAATCCTGGAAACAGAAAGCGCACGATTCGCCGGCTCAGTGAGCAGCGCACGTGCTGGTTAAAGTGAAGTCAAGGAGACGTTTCAGTGAATGATTATTCCGGGCGCGTGGTTGTCGTAACCGGTGCTGGTTCCGGCATGGGGCGAGCAATGGTTCGCGAGTTCGTTTCGAGAGGGGCGAACGTAGCCGCACTCGACATCAATCTCAAGAATGCCGTTGCCACTGTCGAAGCGTTGGCGAATCCGTCGATGGCGTACGCACATCAAGTGGACGTCAGCGACCCGCGTAGCGTCGAGGCCGCTGTCAAGGCGGTGATCGAGCGTTGGGGGCACATCGATCTTCTGTGCAATAACGCCGGCATTCTGGATGGACACGCGACGGCTCACGAAGTGAGCGTCGAAGAGTGGGACCGCGTCATCGCCGTTAACCTCACGGGACCCTTCCTGATGGCTCGAGCGGTCATTCCGCAGATGCTGAAGCAGGGCAAAGGGGCGATCGTGAACACGTCGTCCACCTCGGGCTTCAGTGCTGCGGGCGGCGGGACTGCCTACACGGCGTCCAAACACGGTGTGATCGGTCTGACTCGACAACTCACTTTCGAATACGGCGCGCGCGGCATTCGTGTCAATACGATTTGCCCGGGCGCAACCGCAACCCCGCTGGCGATGTCGGAGCACACGACGGCGAATTCGCCTGATATGGAGGCGGCCCTGCAGAAATTCCCGGCCCGTCGCTGGTGTCAGCCGGAAGAAATTGCCAAGCTCGCCGCGTATTTGGGTGGCGATGATGCCGACTTCGTGCATGGCAGCGAGTACGTGATGGACGGCGGCTGGCTTGCTGCTGCCCGGGATCCTTTCTGAGCGGGCGTTTGGCTACACGCGTGGCGCGGCGCAGGTGCCCGCGCCTGCACATGTCGGTGGAACAACAGGAGCTTGTGAATGTTTTCGAATCGTGAATGGCCGGAGACCGGCATCGAGGGATTCAAACGAGGCTTTCAGACGGTTGATGGCGTGCGGATGCATTATGTGAGCGGCGGCAAGCCGGACGGCGACGTGCTGGTTCTGATTTGCGGTTTCCCTCAAAGCTGGTATGCGTGGCGCAAGGTTCTGCCTCTGCTGGGGCATCGGTACCGTGTTATTGCTCCGGATCTTCCCGGGCAAGGTGACTCGGATCGTCCCGCGGGTGCGCTCGACACGGTCAAGGCCGGCAAACTCCTTCGTGGTCTGGTCGAGAAACTCGGTGTCGATCGACATGCACTTGTCGTACACGACATCGGTGGATGGGTCGGCTATCCCTACGCGGCGATGAATGGCGACAAGGTCACCGGCCTCGCGATTCTCGACACGGGTATCCCGGGCATCAGTCTTCCGGATACGCTCCCGTGGGCTTCTGACGTTGCGTGGCGGACGTGGCACGTCGCATTCCACAACATTCCGGATCTTCCGGAAGCGCTCTTGGCCGGCCGCGAGCACATCTATCTCGAGTGGTATTTGCAACGGAAGGCGGCAAATCCGCAGGTGTTCTCCAAAGCGGACTTCGAGGAATACCATCGCGTATTCCTGACGAATGGCCTGAAAGGCGGTCTCGCTTATTACCGCGCTATCTCGGTGTCTGCCGAGCAGAATCGCGAATTGAGTGCGAAGGGCAAGCTCAAGATGCCGGTCCTTGCGGTCCGTGCAGATCAGGGATCAATGCCCGACCTGGTCCCGCAGCTGCAGCAGGTCGCTGCGGACGTTCGCGGCACGATGGTAGCTTCCGGACACTACATCCCGGAAGAGGCGCCCGAGGCGCTTGCAAAGGAACTCGAGAGTTTCTTCGGATAGTACGAGCGGACAAGCAGGTGCCGCTTCTGACGATCTGGCCAGCGTCTGGAGAAATCCGTCGCCCAGTTCGAACGGGTATGGAGCGCCCGCCGCATGCTGCCGAGCGATGTCAGTGCGTCGCGGGCGCTGCACTATGCCCGATGAGAGATCTTCGATCTTGAGATGGAAACGGCAGGCATCGAATAAATTCGATGGTTAATTTAGTAAGTATTCCTAGTGAAATTAACTTTGGTGATTTGGGGGGGGGATGAACAAGAAAATCATTGCAGTCGCCGCACTGAGCATCGTAGCGTACTCGCAAGCAAAGGCGCAAAGTTCCGTAACGCTCTATGGGATCGTCGACACGGGTGTGGGCTATGTACACAACAGCGGCGGGCAGAGTTCGCAAGTGAGGATGTTGCCCAGCAATCTTTCGGCTTCCCTGTGGGGATTGAAGGGAACGGAGGATCTGGGTGGCGGGCTCTCGGCCATCTTTACAGTAGAGAGCGGCTTTGACGGCACGAACGGCGCACTTGCGACACCGGGAAAGTTGTTCAGCCGACAAGCGTTCGTGGGCATTTCGAGCCAGTACGGCACCCTGACGCTCGGTCGTCAGTACGATCCGCTGACCGATCTCGAACAGCAGTTGACCGCTGATGTCTACAGCGGCTGGTTCGCTACGCCGGGTGACGTCGACAATTACGATTCGAGTGCTCGATTCAACAACGCCGTGAAATGGGTGAGTCCGTCGTGGGGCGGTGTTTCGGCCGAGGTCATGTATGCGCTCGGTGGCGTCGCCGGATCCACGGGGTCGGGGCAGACGTGGAGCGCAGCAGTTGGCTATCAAAGCACGTCGTTTAGCGTCGGCGGCGGCGTTCTCCACATCGACAACGGCAACGCAACGTTGGGCAATCGCGGCACCTCCTCGTCCGACTCGCTGTTCAATTCGCCGGTAAATGCGGCTTATGCGTCAGCCCGGTCGATCAATATCGCCCGGATCGGTGCCAATTACGTTGCGGGCCCGTTCACGGTGGGCGCGGCGTATGGCTATGCCCAGTATTCGGCCGATTCGGCATCGACGTTCACGGGGTCGGAGAAGTATCACAACGGTTCGGTCTTTGCCCAGTATCAGGTGACGCCTGCGTTCCTGCTCATCGCCGGCTACAACTACACGCGCGCACTGGGGGATTCGTCTGCCAAGTACCACCAGGTGAATATCGGGGCCGACTACAGCTTGAGCAAGCGCACCGACGTCTATGCGCTCGCAGGGTATCAGCATGCAAGCGGGCAGAACGGGCAAGGCGCCGCCGAGGCTTCCATCGGGTCGTACGGAATTGCGGCGGGCAAAGGTACTCAGGAAGTTGTAGCCGTCGGCCTGCGGCACAAGTTCTGAAGCAATCTGTATGAGGCGCCGCGGACCGATACGAGGGCGATTCCTTCGTGAGTTCCGTGTCGCCGCGTTGCTCCTTTCCCTGACATGAAGGTATTCGGATTTCTGTATGCCGGCATCAACTCACTCCGATGACGATTACGCGTCCAGTCCGGTTCCTGAAGATGCAAGGACCGGCTGGAAGGGCATATTTTTCGCTACGTTAGGTATTGCGACCGCGCTTTTCTTTGCTCAGATTGCGTCGATCATTACCGTGAGGTTTGGCGTAGCAGCAGCGCTGATCGGACTGGCCTACGGATACTGCGTTTCGACATTCGTCGGTATGCTGCTCGTTCGTCGATCCATCCAGACAGGGTTTGGCATCAATATCTGGGCCAGAACAGTGCTCGGGTATCGTGGAGCGGGATTGTTCAGCCTAGCTTACGGAGTGGCCTGCCTCACTTACTTCGTCGCAGAAGCCAGCATCATGGGGGCTTCGTTGCAGGCTCTCTTTCCGGAAGCTCCTCATGCGTTGATATACATCTGCCTTGTCTTCGTCATGTTGCCGCTCGTGTGGTCGGGTATGAAGGTCCTTGCAAGATTCCAGACGATGAGTCTGGTGCTGTTCGTTGTGTTTGTTGTGTGGGCGATAAGAAACGCGCTTGATGTTCCCGTGGCTGGCGCTCCGCTCCCGGAGATTCGGCTTGCGGCAGCCCCCTTCACCAGCCTGCTTGAAGTATTGGGCATAGTTAACGGTCTCGCCTTCATCATTGGTCTCGTGACGGCCGACTATGCAAGATTTGTGCGAAAACGAGAACTCCGAGCAGGGACCGTGTTTGTCGGCGCGTTGTTTCCTGCGTTCTGTTATGGGATCACCGGGATCTTGGGGATCTGGTTCGCTGTCCAGATGCGGGAAAGCAATCCTGGCGTCTATTTCGTTTCGTTGCTGGGTGCGGGGGGGATCATTTTCGCGTGTACGACGCAGCTCAGAATCAATCTCGGAAACATCTACTCAGGCACCGTTGCCTTCGTCAACGCACTCGAGCATCTATTTGGCGTTTCCGTCAGCAGAAGAGTCGTCATCGTTGCTTTCTGCGCGGTTGCGGCCACTGTGCTGATTTCAGATGGTACGCACTTGCTCGCGAGTGCCCTGAACTATATCGGTATGTCCATGGCTTGCTTCGTCACGTTGCTTCTCGTCGATCAGTTCTGGGTTGGACGATCCCGAGATGTGCCTGATGTCATGTCTCAAGTGATCAAGAACTGGCGATGGACGGGATTGAGCTCATGCCTGATCGCAACCCTATGTGGAGTGTGCATCGGTAACGCATCGCTCTTCCCATCGTTGTACCAGTGGGCGACACCGGTGTCGGTGCTTGTCCAGGTGATCCTCTTTGTTGGTATCGAATCTTACTGCAATCGACGAAGGGAACTGTCGTCACATGCTGCCTCAAGTTAGAGGGGCCACGTGAGAAACGGACCTGTTCTCTGGAGCGCTAGGCTACCTGACGCCAGCAAAGGTCACTTTCGAGGAAGGTTTGAGAATGCGGAAGCGCTTTACGGACGAGCAAATCATCGGCTTCTTGAGAGAGGCCGAAGCTGGCGAGGCGGTCCAGTATCTGTGCAGGACGTACGGTTTCAGCGATACCTCCTTCTACTCCTGGCGGGCGAAGTTTGGTGGCAACGACGGCGTTGAATTGCAAAGGTTGAAGTACCTTGAGGGCGAGAATGATCGACTAAGGAAGCTATTGGCGGAAGCCTTGGCCAAGCAAAGGGCATCGGGTATCGCTAGAGACGATGTGTAGATCGTCCACGTCGCCTGGGTCGTCGTTCCGATGTCGTTGTGATTGGCGTCGAGCGATCCGCCGTTCGACTTGAACAGATCATGATGCTTCACGCTTTGTCGATCGTAACCACCTCTGCGCTTCAACGTCGGGTTGGCGCGCAGACCTCAGTAGTGGACTCAACAGGGAACCGAGTCATGCGAAAGATATTCCTGCGATCGCTGCATAGCCGTCATCCGATTGACTCAGCAGAGGTCTCTGCTTGTCAGACGGATTCTGATGCTGGAATCCGTAACATTGAGTCAGACCGAGACAGATTGGTTACGTACTACAGCCTCGGGCAAGTGGTTGCGCACCTGCGTTTCGACGCGCGGAATGGAGAGCAGAGTCCGGCCGAGCGTAGTCGAAAATAAAAAAAGGTCCAACGTCAGATCACGGCATGGAAGCGGCCACCGCCAGAGTACGCGGTGGAAACGCCACTGAACGTGCCAAGTCGGACCCGATCTCTTGTCTGTACCTTTGACGAAGCTGTCGAACCATAGCGTGTCGAGCTGATGGTATTGCGAAAGCTTGCAGGCTCAGCGGGCCGCGTGCGTTCGTATGGTGCCTGGAGCGGGGTGCAAATCGTTTCGACGGCCTGGTTGAGGGCGGCGTTGGTTCGCCCCGCCTCCAACTGAACTGCAATCGACCTCACGCATCGGACTTCGCTGCCACGAGGCGGAACTGCAACGGTCAATCTGCGGTTATCGAGTGCAGAAATGACGCGACTTGTGACCGCGTATTCAATCCGAGCTTTGCCAGCACCCTTCCCACGTGCGTTTTGACCGTCACCAGCTCGATCTGGCATTCGTGGCAAATCTCCTTGTTGGAAAGTCCACTCGCAATCAAGTTGGCGATCGCTAGCTCGCGGGCTGTCAATAGATGGTGCTCGGTGAGTTTTCGATTGCGTCGATGGGTTTTTATTGAATCCAATCCAAGCAGGTTGTACTGGATATAGCTATGCATTTCCTGGAGTACGGATTCATTGTCGAGCGTCTTGTCGTGTCTGCCTTTTAGAACATTGAGAAAAGCGATGGCTCGGTTGTCCTGCCAAAAGACAAAGGCGGCCTCGTCCACGAACCCGTACCGCGCCATAAAATGTGCGTATGGGATGTGGCAATCTCTAAATCTATTGTCTGCGATCTTTCTTAGAGTAACGACCGAAGATCTGTTTGATAAAAGGAAGTCGGGGGAGATCGGATCGAACTCTCTGAAGTTTCGGTAATAGTCGCGAATCATCACGTCGCCGAGGCCGTGTTCTGTGCACGGTGGGATCTTCTGGGTAGCGTCAATCCAGGTAAAGATTGCGGCAGACGATTCCAGAAGGGTTTGGGAAAACGCAATGGTCCGCTTGGCGAAGTCCTTGCAATCGTCGTTCAGGTGATATCGCATGGTTTATCCAAGTGGAATAGACAAAGGATCCTTTTCCGAACCTGTCTGACGGAGGCTGGAACGTTGGCGGCCTACGCGAAAAGGCTGCTAGCGCGATGTTCAACGATAGGAAGCAAGAACCGAACCAAGGCGACTGGCGGGTCACACGCTCTCGTATATGGCGACGGTGGCGACGAATCCGGCCAAGTGCCAGGGTGCCGTAGAGGTAGACGCACGATCTGGAAGCGCGTCATTGCACGTTGGTCGTGCATGGCGCACCACGTGCGATCGGCGCTCCATCTTGAAGCGACGCATAGATACTTTCGGAGGATGTTGGCCGGAAATTCGCTGAATATAGTTCGGCTACCAAGTCAACGGGTTCTGCGGTACGCGCATCACAGTGCGATACCGAGAGAGCCGCGCACAGAAAAGAGGTGGCTCGAATGAAGACAAGCGGTTACAGGGCGATTGCAAAGAAGGGAAATAAACTTACCGGGAATATGGGCGCATTTGGTCTTGCGCTGAGTGTTCTGGCTTTTTCGGCTCCTCTCACGACCGTGTCGGGATATGTGCCGGTCGCGTTGATGTATGGCGGTGCAGCCAGCCCTACCATCTTCATCGCGACGATGGTTCTGCTGATGCTGTTCTCGCTGGGATATCTGACACTCAACCATGCTGCGAAGCGACCAGGCGACTTCTACGCATTCATCACGCATGGCTTGGGCAAGAGTGCCGGGCTTGGAGCCGGATTGCTCGCCACGATTACGTACTTCATCATCCTTGCCGGTGTTCCGGCGTATTTTGGCGTTGCGTCCGCTGATCTGCAGCGGACGCTCACGGGATGGGCATTCCCCTGGTACTACTTTACGCTCGCATGTTGGCTTGCCATCGCGATTTTCGGATATCTGCACATCGAAGTATCCGCGAAGTTCCTGACGTGGGTAATGGTCGCCGAAGTCATCGTTTGCATCGCGTTCTGCACTGGAGTTATTGGCAGCAATCCCCCAAGCGACTTGCCGCCGAACGCCATTTTTTCCCCATCCGGATTGTTCAACGCGAACAGCCCGTTTGCCATGCTGTTTGCCGTCTCTTTCTTTATGGGGTTCGAGGCGACAGCATTGTTCCGTGATGAGGTGCGCGACCCGGATAGAACCATTCCGCGAGCAACTTATGGTGCAGTTATCTTCATCGGTCTGTTGTATACGTTCTGCGCATATGCACTGATTCGCGTGTATGGACACGACGTAATCTCCGTCGCAACGCAATCGCCCGCCACCATGTTTCAGAATGCCTTCGACAAATTCGTCAGTGCGCGGATGCGCACGCCGGTTGCGATCCTGGTTTTGACCTCGGCGTTTGCATCCAGCTTGTCCATTCATAACGTGCTGACGCGTTATCTTCACAACCTCGGCATCGACGGCGCATTTCCGCAGTACCTGAGTGCGATCCATCCGAAGCATTTGTCACCGCACCGCTCGTCCATCACGGTTTCGACGCTGACGCTGCTTGTTCTTCTGCCGTTCATCGTGACCGGGGCCCAACCGGAATTGCTTTACGGTCGACTGTCTGGCGTCGGTACCGCAGGAGGACTGATCCTTATGACCGTCGTGAATGTCTCATGTCTCGTCTGGTATTTCCGCGAGGGACGGTTCATCGGTGCAGGCGTTTTCAAGGCGTGTGTTGCGCCCGGCATCTCCGCAGTCCTGTTCGTTGCGCTCGTCGTCCTCGTTGGCAAGCACTTCGAGCTTCTCGTTGGCGGCGAACCAGGCCAAAGCACGTGGATGCTCTATAGCCTGTGCGCAGTGCAGATTTTCGGGATGGCATTGGCCGTTTATTTCAGGAAGGCCAAGCCGGAAGTGTTCCGGCGGTTGGGGCGCAATCCTGACGTCGAGCCGCGAGATGGTGGCACGGACGACGAGGCCGTTCTCGCCGTCACCCAATGACATATCCATGCTTCGGATGTGAATCTCGATAGCTTCGGCTTCAGTCGCGAAGCAACTCGGCATCCGATTCATCTCCGTTTCAAGAGACCAGTCCAGGTACGTTCATGCGCATCATTAATCCATCCATTGCCGTTGTGGGAAGCGGACCGTCCGGGTGCTACCTGACTCAGTCGTTGATAAAGGTTTGGCCGGATTCTGCAGTGTCGGTGTTTGAATCGGAGCCGGTACCATTCGGTCTGTTGCGTTACGGCATCGCGGCCGATCATCAGGGTTCGAAATCCGTGGCGATGCAGTTCGATCGTCTGTTTAGACGCGATGGGGTCAATTTTTTCGGGAATGTAACTATCGGAAAAGACCTGTCGTTTGAGCGATTGACAGAGAGTTTCGACATTGTGGCGCTCGCGACTGGCTTGGCAACGGATTCGGTTCTTCCGGTTCCACAACACCCGAAAGCAAACGTCGTTGGGGCAGGCGAAATACTGCGGGCGCTGAACGGCTATCCCGAGCCTCGGTTGCCCCATGACAGAGGGCGATTTTGCTCCTTGGGTGAATCGTTGGCGATTGTCGGGCACGGGAACGTCGCCATAGACGTTGCCCGGTTGCTGGCCAAACGCATCGAGCAATTCGATAACTCCGATATCGACGACGAGCGGCTATCGATGCTTCGCTCGAATCATCTCGAGCGGATTCATCTCGTCGGAAGATCTAGCGCAGGCGACGCGAAATTTGACCTTGCCATGCTGCGTGAACTCTGTGATCTGGGACATGTAAAGGTATCTGCATCGGGTCTTTCGGACGACGATCAGAGCGAAAAGGCACAAGTGCTGCGGAATGCCGCGAGGCGCATCGTATATGCCAAACCGCTGGTGGAAATTGTTTTCCACTTCGAATGTACGCCGGTGCAGGTCGACGCACTGCTGACGAAAAGCGTTTTGCGCGGACACTCGAAAGCGGAAGGTATCGTGAGTTTTCACGTCGATACGATCGTTACTGCGATTGGTTTTACGAACGAGGTCGGCGATATCGGCGCGCGATGCGGGCCGTGGCGTGCGTTGAATGTATTTGAGGTCGGTTGGGCGAAGAACGGCGGAAAGGGCGGGGTTGCCGCGAATCGCAGAGACGCACAAGCAGTGGCCGCGCAGATCGTTGCGATGGTGCAAGACGGAGCGCTGCCGATCGGCCGGCCTGGACTGGCCGCGCTCGGAGACCAGTTTCCAGCCGATTTCGTGAATTACGCCGGCTGGCTGGAGGTGGACCGGTATGAACGGGATGCGGCGGGGCCGAACAGGCTCCGCAAGAAAATTGCAGATCGCAGGCGCCTGCTGGAAGTGGCAAGGCAGGCCGTGAGCGTGGGGTAATCGTCTAAATATGAGCAAAAAGAAATGAATGCATCAATTCTGATTCTGTTTGGCACGGAGAGCGGTAACGCAGAGATGGTTGCCGATGATATTGCAATGTGCTTCGCCGAGAAAGATATGCCGAGCGTCGTCAAATCGATGGCGGATCAAGCAGTGGACGAACTGGAGGCTGTCAGTTTCGCGATCGTTGTTACTTCTACGTACGGCGAGGGCGATATGCCGGAGACGACCGAGCCGTTCTATCGCGCGCTCGTCGCGAAGCGTCCCGATCTGGCTTCGATGAGATTTGCCGCGTTTGGGCTCGGGGATTCCAGCTACGAGAATTACAACCGTGCAATCGATCTATTGACTGAGATGCTCGCTTCGTGCGGTGCCACGCAAATTGGCGAAACGGGACGACACAATGCATCGAAAGGCATGCCTGCAAACCAGGTGGCGGTGGCATGGTCCCAAGGCATCCTTTCGATTTTGGGCAAATAAGGTGGTTTCGATGAAAAATCAAACGGGCGATTTAATGAACGATCCTTACCTTCCGTGGGCGGACCTCGCGTTTCGCGACAACCCGTATCCGTGGTATGAGCGATTGCAACGCGAGGCACCGGTGTATCGGATTAGCGAACGTGAGTTCGTCGTCTCGAAGTATTCCGACTATGTGGAGTTTGCCA
The DNA here is from genome assembly GCF_017104975.1 of Burkholderia sp. Ac-20344. Taxonomy (NCBI): domain Bacteria; kingdom Pseudomonadati; phylum Pseudomonadota; class Betaproteobacteria; order Burkholderiales; family Burkholderiaceae; genus Burkholderia; species Burkholderia sp. Ac-20344. The sequence continues at coordinate 8,467 of NZ_JAAGPP010000126.1, read as the reverse complement.
AGCATCCGGCGATGAGCATGGAGGAGCCGAACTGGGTGAAACCCCATCCGTGGCACGTGTTCAAGGAAAGTGTGCTGTTCTACGACCCGCCACGGCAGACGCTATTGCGGCGGCACTTCAACAAGTGGTTCACGCCGAAGATGGTCGCGGAGTGGGCGAAGCATACAAAGGCGCTTGTGAGCGACGCGCTGGACAATATCGCGCAAGATGGCATTGTCGAGGCCCATCACACTATTTGTGTCGTACCCACTCACGTCACGATGTGCCGCATCTTCGACATACCGGAAGATGACATCGAAGGTGTGATAGAGAACGGGTTGCGTATTGTCATGGCTCAGTCTCCGGCTTCAACGAAGGCGCAGCTGGACGATGCGGTAGAGGGCTTCAAGTATCTGTTCGACCGGTGCAATGCGTTTGTTGCCGAGAAGCGCCGAAATCCTGGAAACGGTCTTGCGGACGCACTAATCGAGGCACAAGCGCGAGGCGAACTATCCGAGGCTGAAGTCGTCCAGGCCATGGTCAATTTTTTCTTCTCCGGTGCACCTAATCCGGCTTACGTGCTCGCGTCGACGTTGGAGCATTTCACGCGCGAGCCTGAACTCTTCGACCTCTACAAAGCCGATAGCGAAAGCCGCCAGGCGATGATCAACGAATTCTTGCGTCTGTATCCGCCAGAGATGTCCTTCACTCGGTACAACAAAGCCGCGGTTACGATCAGAGGCACGGTGATCCCGGAAAATAGCATCATTCGCTTCATGACTGCGGCAGTCAATCGGGATCCTGATGTGTTCGAGGATCCGAACACATTCGACCATACTCGTTCGATGCGTGAAAGCCAGATGCTGTCGTTCGGCATCGGAACACACAGCTGCGCGGGGCAATTGATCAGCCGCGTCGAGATCGAGGTGATCTTGTCAGCCATAGCGGAACGCTATTCACGCGTGGAGCTCGCCGGCTCTCCCGCGGTTCAGCACGACGATCGCATTCGCAACTATTTGACTTTGCCGTTGCGCTTTTCCTGAAGCGACCAAGGGCGCGAATCGGGGGATGCTCGCTGATCGGGGGTATTCCGGATTAGCGCTCAGGAGCGTCTCGCGAGCAACAACTGCTCGGGGCGCTCCCTTCATTCCGCTATCGGCGACCCGCTCGGTGTCGTCAGGCGCACGCTGTCGACCGTATCGTCCGTTGCTTCCATCATTCCACATCCACGCTCCGATAGCATGCCTTCCAATAGCAGCTCGTCCGGGAAGTTTCCCGGTGATGTCCCAACCTCACGACATCAATGGTTCGCCGTATTTGCCGTCGCGGTCAGCGCATTTGCGTTCGTCACTTGCGAATTTCTACCGGTCGGCCTTCTGGCGCACATCGCTCTGGATCTGCATGTCACGTCCGGGACGGCAGGCTTGATGATGACTTTGCCCGGTGTGATGGCTGCCTTGGCCGCGCCGACCTCGGTGGTTGTTGCTGGAAAATGGGATCGCAGGTACATACTTTTGATATTAACCGGATTGCTGACGTGCTCAAGCTTCGTCAGTGCGTACTCGACGAACTTCACGACGATGCTTGCCGGCAGGGCACTGTTGGGGATCGCATTGGGAGGATTCTGGACGCTCGCGACCGCAGCGGCGGGGCGCATGGTGCAAGCCCGGGATACGGCGCGTGCTATCGCATGCATCCTGGGCGGGGTTGCATCGGCTACTGTCATTGGTGTGCCGCTCGGGACACTGATCGCTACGCTCGCGTCCTGGCGGGAATCGTTCGTTGCGACCGGTGTCCTCGCAACGGTAGCGCTTTTTGCGCAGGTCGCCTTCGTGCCGAAGCTGACAGCTGAAACCACCGTGGGCGTTCAGGACTTCATTTCGCTGCTGCGCCGGCCGCACGTGCGTCTGAGCCTGATGATGGTGGCGTTCGTATTCGGCGCGCATTTTTCCACCTATACGTACCTGGAACCTCGTCTCGAAGAGGACTTTTCGGTATCGGAGATTTCAAGCCTGCTGATGGTGTTTGGTATTGTCGGCTTCATGTCGAACGTGACGCTTTCGGCGGTGATGGATGGCCACGTGAAAGTCGCCACCGCGATCGCGACGGCTCTGCTGTTCTTCGCATTGTTGCTGATGGTGGTACTGGATCACGCGCGAATCGGCGAGGCCGCAGCATTGTCGCTCTGGGGCGTAGCGTTCGGTGCAATCCCGTTGTGCTTCAGCATCTGGACTCAGCACGATGCCGCTGACTGCCCCGAAGTCGGTTCGGCGCTCTTCATTTGCGTTGTTCAAGTCGCCATCGCGATTGGGTCCGCCGTGGGTGGGCTGATCGTCGATCATATGGGCATACGAGCAGATTTCTCTATCGGGTGTATTTCCTCCGTGCTCGGGTTGGTGACCCTATGCACACTGAAAGCCCCATCGTGCGGGCAGCTGGCGATTTTGCCTGCTACGGGTAGACCCCTAGTCGGCCAACATCCTGACTCGTCACATCGAGATAGCCCCCCAGTCTCTGAATGACCGCCATCTAATCCAACGATTCGCCTACCCTTTTCCCGCTTCAGATCGCGGTCTGGAGTTGATGGGATCGTGCGACCCGGCGGCCACACCGCAACCGGGCAGGACGTACTTGCCGCGATCGGGGAATACGAACTCGCCGCCATCGTGACCGTTATGAAAGTCATTGAGTCACGAACACGTGCAGCGTTGAAAGACCATCACGGTTCGAAGCGAAGCCTGAGGGACGGCCGAGATTCGCAAAAAATCCGCCACATCTCAATCTAAGCTAATGATTTTATTGTTAAGTATGATCTTTCGATCCGAATGATTCGCTTACCAAGAGGTTGCTGTTGATACGGCTACAGCGCTGAGCCAGGAAGCCCGTTGAACGTCGACTTTGCTGCAAAAAAGCGCTTGAAGGAGTCGAGAATTTTTTGGTTGCTGATGCCGTTGGAAATGAAGATGAGCCGCGAAACGCTGTCTTCATTTTCTTCGGCAGGCAAGTGGGCAACGGATACACGCGATGCCGCACGCCCTCAGGCACTTGCATATAGCCCTAATGCCAGGCGCGCCCGAACTCGGCCACCATACGCGAAACAGAAATTCACGGTACTACCGGGTTGCACTTTCCTCAGACCTGTTCCGGTTGTTATCGGGGGCAGGTTCTACTGGGGAAACAAATTTATTTTTTCCGGTAGAACTCGTGGCGATTCCGTGACACGATACACCAGTGACCAAAGCGCAGAGAGATGGGTCTGCGAATTGTCGACAGCCGTCAGACGGCGATTTTGGTCGGTCGGCGACCCCGGGTACTGGAAGTTCGCGTCACGATTGTCGACAGCCGTCAGGCGGCGATAGCGCAAACTGAGGGGTCAATACGAACGCAGATTGTCGACAGACGACTGCATCGATGTCCCCTCAAAATTGGAGCTTTTTGTGGCAATTCTTCCTGTAAAGCCGAGAACGCTGTTGCGCGACGAGGTCGGTGAGCGACTGCGCACCGCCATCCTCGAGCGCGAATTCGAGCCGGGAACCAAGCTGGTCGAGTCCCGGGTCGCCCAAATGCTGGGCGTGAGCCGCGCACCGCTACGCGAGGCCATCTGCGCTCTTGTCGAAGAGGGGCTGCTGGTCGCCAAGCCCTTTGCTGGCTACTACGTTCAGAGCCTGACCGTGCGCGGCCTTGAAGAGCTTTATTCGATGCGCTGTGTCCTCGAGACCTTTGCGTTCGAAAGCCTGTGGCCTCGCAGAACCGAAGCGTTCCGGCGCGAGCTCGAGAACCGCAAGCAGGTACTGCTCGACGCCATTGCGTCGGAGTCCAAGATTGAAGCCATCCGCACAGAGCTGGAGCTGCACGGCACCGTCTTCGAGTATTGCGACAACGAACTGCTCATGACGATGTGGCGTGGCTTGTCCGGGCGCCTGCAACTGTATTGGGCACTCCAGCAGGAAGTACACGGCCGTAAGGGGGCACGTACAGACGCTCACGACGACTATGTTGCTCTTGCCCAAGGCGACGACCTGAATGCCTTGAAGGCGGAAATCTCCGACCACATGCAACGCGGTCTGACGAATGTGCTTGCTTCCCTGAAACAGGCCAAGGCAAAGGCAGCCTGATTACAGCGAACTGATTGTGGCCGCGCACCGCCGCGGTCACAAGTAATTTTATATGGAGTCCGAAATTGAATTTCGATGCTGTCAACGAAACCGTGCTGAACTACACCCGCGGTTCTGCTGAGCGTATGGCGCTGGAAGCCGAACTGGCACGCCAGTCGGCCGAGACTATAGATATTCCGGTGGTTGCAGGCGGCAAGAAGCTGTACTGCGAAGATGCCGCGACCGTCACACAGCCGCACAACCATAGCAAGGTGCTCGCCAGACTGAGCCACGCGTCCAGTGCGCAACTCGCGACTGCCGTGGATGCGGCCCAGGTTGCCCATCGCGACTGGAGCAACTGGTCGTTCGAAGACCGGGCCCACGTTTTCCTGCGTGCTGCGGACCTCCTCGCCGGCCCATGGCGCCAACGTCTGAATGCAGCCACGATGCTCGGCCAGAGCAAGACGTGTTTCCAGGCTGAAATCGATTCAGCATGTGAGCTCATCGACTTCCTGCGATTCAACGTCGCGTTTGCTGAACAGGTCTACGCAAACCAGCCCATCTCGCCTGTGGGCGTGCGCAACAGTATCGAATATCGCCCGCTCGAAGGTTTCGTCTACGCCGTCACGCCGTTCAACTTCACTGCAATCGGCGGCAACCTGGCGACGGCCCCGGCCATCATGGGCAACACAGTTATCTGGAAGCCGGCAGCGACCGCGTCGCTCTCGAATTACCTCTTTATGCAACTTCTCGAGGAGGCTGGTCTGCCGCCGGGCGTTATCAACTTCGTGCCGGGTTCGCCTACCGCCATTTCGAACACGTTGCTCGCCCATCCGGACTTCGCGGGGCTGCACTTCACGGGGTCGACCGCTGTGCTTGATTCGCTGTGGCTCGAATCGGCGAAGAACCTCTCGACCTATCGCAGTTATCCGCGTCTGGTCGGCGAAACCGGTGGCAAGGACTTCATACTTGCCCACGCTTCCGCAGATATCGCCGAACTGAGTACCGCACTATTGCGCGGCGCGTTCGAGTACCAAGGACAAAAGTGCAGCGCAGCATCGCGGGCATACATCCCTGCCTCGCTTTGGCCGGGCGTCAAGGACCACCTGCTGTCGGCAATCGAAACCATCGGCATGGGCGACGTCGAGGACTTCAGCAATTTCATGGGTGCAGTGATTGACCGCCGTGCGTTTGACCGCATCCAAAAGCATATCGAACAGGCAAAAAACTCTTCGAACGCGACCGTGCTCTGCGGCGGAAAGTGCGATGACTCGGTCGGGTACTTCATCGAGCCGACGGTCATTGAAGTGAATGACCCGTCGTACGTCACCATGCGCGAAGAACTTTTCGGCCCTGTTCTGAGTGTATATGTCTACGATGATTCGAAATGGCAGGACGTCCTGCAACGGGTCGACGGGACAAGTGGCTACGGCCTGACGGGTTCCATCTTTGCCCGTGACCGCAAGGCTGTTCATGAAGCGCGCTCGTCGCTCCGGTATGCAGCGGGCAACTTCTATATCAACGACAAGCCGACTGGTGCCGTCGTCGGCCAGCAACCGTTTGGTGGCGCGCGGCGCAGCGGCACAAATGACAAAGCTGGTTCGTATTTGAACCTGCTGCGCTGGACCTCGCCGCGAACCATCAAGGAAACGTCGGTCGCCGCGAAGTCCTACAAATATCCGTATATGGCCTGAGAGGCGCGCCCTGGAGATGAACATGCGAACGCTCGAACAGCTCGACGAAGGCGGACCCCAACTGGAAAAGAAGGCAACTGTAATGACAACACCAATCATCGACATCAAGGGGCTGCACAAGCGGTTCGGCGAGTTGCACGTCTTACGGGGTGTCGACCTTCAGGTCAACAAGGGTGACCGCATCGCAATCGTCGGCTCAAGCGGCTCGGGCAAAAGCACGATGCTGCGCTGCCTGAACTTCATGGAAATCCCGTCTGCCGGGCAGATAAGCCTGGACGGCAAGCTCATAGGAAAAAACAAAGGCACCAATGCGCAGAGTGAAGTCGAGATGCGCTACAGCGAAGGGGAGCTGTGCAACGTACGGCGACGTGTTGGCATGGTGTTCCAACAGTTCAACCTCTTTCCTCACATGACGGTGTTGCAGAACGTCATGGAGGGGCTTACTCGCGTCAAGAAAGCCCCGGCTGCTGAAGCGCGGGAGAAGGCTATGCGCCAAATCGAGAAGGTTGGCCTGAGCCAGAAAGTCGATGTTTATCCGGGTCGCCTGTCAGGCGGTCAGCAGCAGCGTGTAGCGATTGCCCGTGCACTCGCGATGGAGCCAGAAGTTCTGCTCTTCGACGAGCCGACTTCATCACTCGACCCGGAACTCGTTGGTGAGGTGCTGAATGTCATCAACGAACTGGCGGACGAGGGACGAACGATGCTGCTGGTAACGCACGAACTCGGCTTTGCGTATCACTTCGCGAACAAGGTCATCTTCTTTGCTGATGGCGTGTTTCACGAAGTCGGCACGCCACAGGAGGTGCTGAAAAACCCGCAACGCGAACGCACTCAGAAGTTTCTCGAGCGATTCTCCGCATTCAGTTTCTGACTAGAGACATACATACACAGGACTCATCATGCAGCAAGAACGTACCCTTTCCAAGACGAGCTCGCAGAGCTACATGCCGGATGCGCGAAATGAAGACGTGCTCGTCTACGTCAACGGAGAATTCGTACCGAAGAACAAGGCCGTCGTGTCGATTTTCGACAGCGGCTTCGTTCTTGGTGATGGTGTCTGGGAAGGCATCAGACTCGTGAAGGGCAAACTGGTTGCACTCAACGAGCACGTGAACCGGCTCTTTGATGGCGCCAAGTCCATCGAGCTCGACCTAGGGCTGACCAAGGAAGAACTCAAGGCGTTGCTGTGGGAAACCCTGACGAAAAACGGCATGGAAGATGGTGCGCACATCCGGCTGATGTGCACGCGCGGCAAGAAGTCCACGCCGAACCAGGACCCGCGCTTCGCGCTCGGCACCGCAAGCATCGTCGTTGTCGCTGAATATAAGGTTATCGACCCTGAGAGCAAGAAAAAGGGGCTCTCGCTTCACACGTCGACCTTCCGTTGTAGCGGCCCGGATGTTTTCGACCTGCGCCTGAACTCCCACAGCCGCCTGAACTTCATCCAGGCGCTGATTCAGGCCATCAACGCTGGCGCCGACGAGGCGCTGATGCTCGACCCGAACGGCTTCGTCGCAAGCTGCAACTCGACCAATTTCTTTATCGTCCGCAACGGCGCGCTGTGGACCTCGAGCGGCCGGTACAACTTCAATGGCATCACACGTAAGACTGTCATGCGTCTGGCCAAGGAAGCGAACATGGAATTGTTTGTTGGCGATTACACGCTCGCTGAGGTCTACACGGCCGACGAAGCCTTCGTGACCGGCACGCTTGGCGGCATCACTCCGGTCACGCGCATCGACGGAAAGGTCATCGGCAACGGCCAGGCACCCGGCGTCGCGACCGCGCGAGTCGCGGAACTCTACAAGAAGTACATCGAAAGCTGAACAACAGTTCAACTCACGCACGGCACAATCTCAATCTGGAGAACAACGTGAAAAAGTCCTTCCGTATCGGCGGTGTCCTTCTTAACGTGGCACTCGCTGCAGCACTATCGTCCTCGCTCGTCGCTCACGCAGCGACTTCGACGCTTGACCAAATCAAGCAGAGCAAGCAGTTCCGGATTGGCGTTGCACCGGGCGACCCATGGTACTTCAAGGACCCGCTCACTGGCCAGTGGAGCGGCGTGGGCGTCGGCGTCGGCGAGCGTATTGCCAAGGACCTCGGCGCGAAGCTGGTGCCGGTAGAGACTACCTGGGGTAATTCCGTTGCTGCACTGCAGGCGAATCAGATTGACGCCATGTTTGTCCTCGATGCGACCGAAGAGCGCAAGAAGGCGGCGGACTTTCCGACCAATCCGCTGCTCTGGTACAAGCTCGCAGCTCTGGAGCGCCCCGGTCTGAATGCAAAGACCTGGGATGACCTCAACAAGCCGGATGTCAAGGTGGGAACTACGCTGGGCAGTTCTCCGGACCTCGCCGTCACTAAGGCCTTGACGAAGGCACATATCGAGCGCTTCGCCAACACCGACGAGACGGTTGCGGCCTTCATGGCTGGACGCGTCGATGCAATCGTCTTCTATCACCCGGTCCTCGTAATTGCGTACTCGCACATTCACAAGGGAACACTGGTGGTGCCTACGCCCGTAAATGCGTTGCCGACGAGCGCAGGTATCCGCAAGGACGACCCAGCCTTAAGAGGCCAGTTCAAAAAGACCCTCGAGGGGCTGTTAACTTCGCCGGCGACCTGTTAACCTCAAGCATCTGAGCAACGGGATCATGAGGAATGCAAGCGCCGATCGTTGATGACGAATTGTGGATA
>NZ_JAAGPP010000125.1:0-27669 GCF_017104975.1 Burkholderia sp. Ac-20344 | reverse complement strand
CGACGAGGTGAAGCGCGAGACCGCGCTGATCCTCGGCAGCTTCTACAGCACGATGCTGCGCAACGAGATCTTCGATTTCGCGCAGATCGGCGCGTTCATCGAGCGGGCCGACAACACCGCGCGGATCATCGACGTCAAATATCACCTGCTGCTGCCGTCGGTGTCGCACGTCGGCACGATCCTCGACAACTACCAGTGGGAGACCATCCTGCGCTGCGTCGCCGCGCACCGTTCGTACCGCTGGGTGTACGACGTGCAGTACAAGCCGATGAACATCGCCGACTATCTGATCCTGAACGGCCGCATGCCGCGTTCGCTGCGCTATTGCTACGGGCGCGTCGTGTCGAGCCTGAACCTGCTCGCGAAGGATTACGGCGTGACACACCCGTGTCACGACACGGCCACGAAGATCCTGCAAATGCTGTCCGATACCTCGGTCGATCGGATCTTCAAGAGCGGCCTGCACGAGTTCCTGACCGACTTCATCGGCCGCAACAACAGCCTCGGGCTCGAAATCGCCCAGGCCTACAACTTCGACTGAGACTTGCCATGCGACTCGCCATTCGACACATTTCACGTTATCAGTTCGACGATCAAGCCACCCACGCACTGCAACGGCTGCGGCTGCGGCCGCAGTCGGGCCCCGGGCAGACGGTGCGTGCGTGGCAGGTCACGATCGACGGCGTCGAGCCGACGCTGTCTTATGCCGACGGGCTCGGCAACCGGATCGACCTCGTGCGGCACGACCGCGGCGCGAAGGCCGAGATCGTCGTCATCGCGGCCGGCGTCGTCGAGACGCAGGACCGCTCGGGCATCATCGGCAATCCTGAAGGCTATGCGCCGCCGTGGGTCTTCGAGCGCGAAACCGCGCTCACGAAGGCGGGCGACACCGTGCGTGCGCTCACCGACGCGCTGCCGATCGAGCCGCGCAGCCTCGACGCGCTGCACTGGCTGATGACGGAAGTGCACGACCGCATCGCGTATGCGCCGAACCTGGCCGCCGACGCGCCCGTCGATGCGGAAACCGCGCTGCAAAGCGGCGAGGGCACGAGCCGCGACCATGCGCATGCGTTCATCGCGGCCGCACGCGTGCTGAAGATTCCTGCGCGCTATATCTCGGGCTACGTGCTGGCGGACAGCGCGATGCAGCGCATCGCCGACGCGAAGCAGAACGCAAGCGACGAGGAGGAGGAAGCGCTCGCGCTGCAGAGCGCTGAGGGCATGCAGCAGGCGCTCGGCGCGTCGCATGCCGCGCAGTCGCAGGGGCTGCCGCAACCGGCGCTCGGCGGGCAGCCGCAAGCGACCGGGCTGATGCAGCAGCCGGCCGGCCATGCGTGGGCCGAGGCCTATGTCGAAGGGCTCGGCTGGGTCGGGTTCGATCCGTTCATGAATCGTTGCCCGGACGAGCGCTACGTGCGCATCGCGGTCGGCCTCGACTATCGCGACGCGCAGCCGGTGACGGGGCTCGGCGCGACGGCCGTCGGTGTCGAAATCAGCGTCGTGCAGACGCCGGAACTCGTCTGACCTCACGCGCACTTTCGCCGAATACAGCCAGGCCGGGCCGCCGCGTCGCGTCGCGTCGAGCGTGACGCGGCGCGCGGCCGGCTTAGGGTCTGTTCACGCTAATAACGGGCTTGCGCTGGCCCCCAGAAGGGCCGAGCGCGAGGAATGCGACGAAGCGAATACTCGACGTATTCGCAAGGAGTATGACGCGGCGATCGGCCCTTCTGGGGGCCAGCCCCACGAATGAATTTTCCCAAAACAGGGGAACGTGCCTTACCGCCCGCACTGCGGCGTCGATCGTCGCTTGTTTGGCACGGCCAAACGGCGCTCCTCGCTCCTTGCATTGCGAGCGGCAAGGCACGTTCGCAAGCCCGTTATTAGCGTGAACAGACCCTAACCCGAACCGAGCTCCCATGTCCATCCACGTCGCGCTGCACCACACCACCCGCTATCGCTACGACCGGCTCGTCAACCTCGGCCCGCAGGTCGTGCGGCTGCGGCCTGCGCCGCACTGCCGGACGCCGATCCTCGCCTATTCGATGACGGTCGAGCCCGCGCAGCACTTCATCAACTGGCAGCAGGACCCGTTCTCGAACTATCTCGCGCGGCTCGTGTTTCCGGAACGCACCGAGCACTTCGAGATCACGATCGATCTCGTTGCCGAGATGTCGGTGTACAACCCGTTCGACTTCTTTCTGGAGGAGAGCGCGGAGCAATTCCCGTTCAGCTATGACGACACGCTGAAGACCGAGCTCGCGCCGTATCTCGTGTGCGATCCGGAGACGAGCGCGGCGCCGCTGTTCCGCGCGTATGTCGAAGGCGTCGACCGCACGCCGGCCGGCACCGTGAACTTCCTCGTCGCGCTGAACCAGCAACTGCAGCACGATATCGGCTATCTCGTGCGGATGGAGCCGGGCGTGCAGACGCCCGAGCAGACGCTCAAACTCGCGTCGGGTTCGTGCCGCGACAGCGCATGGCTGCTCGTGCAGCTGTGCCGCCATCTCGGCATCGCTGCGCGTTTCGTGTCGGGCTACCTGATCCAGCTCACGCCCGACGTGAAGTCGCTCGACGGCCCGAGCGGCACGTCGGTCGACTTCACCGACCTGCACGCGTGGTGCGAGGTCTACCTGCCGGGCGCCGGCTGGATCGGCTTCGACCCGACCTCCGGCCTGCTCGCCGGCGAAGGCCACATTCCGCTGGCATGCACGCCGCAGCCGACGAGCGCCGCGCCGGTCGAGGGGCTGATCGACGAGTGCGAGGTGTCGTTCGAGCACGAGATGACCGTGACGCGCGTGTACGAATCGCCGCGCGTGACGAAGCCGTATACGGAATCGCAATGGGATGCCGTGCGCGCGCTCGGCACGCAGGTCGACGGCGTACTCGCGGCCGGCGACGTGCGGCTCACGCAGGGCGGCGAGCCGACCTTCGTGTCGATCGACGATCGCGACGGCGCCGAGTGGAACACCGACGCGCTCGGCCCGACCAAGCGCGGCTACGCGACCGAACTCGTGCAGCGGCTGCGCGCCGAATACGGCGACGGCGGCTTCCTGCATTTCGGGCAGGGCAAGTGGTATCCGGGCGAGCAACTGCCGCGCTGGGCGCTGTCGATCTTCTGGCGCGCCGACGGCCAGCCGGTATGGCACGATCCGTCGCTGTTCGCCGACGAGCGCGAGCCGTCCGCCTATACGACCGACGACGCGAAGCGCTTCATCGATGCGCTTGCCGCGCGGCTGAACCTGACCGGCGAATTCATCCGGCCCGGTTACGAGGACGTCTGGTATTACCTGTGGCGCGAACGCCGGCTGCCGGTCAACGTCGACCCGTTCGACTCGCGTCTCGACGACGAGCTCGAACGCGCGCGGTTGCGCAAGGTGTTCGAGCAGCAGCTCGACAGCGTGGTCGGCTACGTGCTGCCGGTCAAGCGCGCGGACGATGCGATCGGCCTCGACGGGCCGCGCTGGCAGACGGGCCCGTGGTTCTTCCGCGACGAGCGGATGTACCTCATGCCCGGCGATTCGCCGATGGGCTATCGGCTGCCGCTCGATTCGCTGCCGTGGGCGAGCAGCGCCGACTATCCGTACCTGGTCGAGCGCGATCCGTTCGCGCCGCGCGACGCGCTGCCGGACGCCGCCGCGATCCGCGCACGCTACGCGGGCCCGGCCGACGCGCCGCGCTACCTGTCCGGCGTGCATCGCGAGGCGTCCGCGCAGACCGTGATGCAGTGGCGCGACGACGGTACGGCCGGGAACGGCCGGACTGCGGCGGCGCGCGACCCGAGTCGCCGCCCCGAGCGCTTCGAATCGGCCGCGTGGATCACGCGCACCGCGCTGTGCGTCGAAGTGCGCAACGGCATCCTGTACCTGTTCATGCCGCCGCTTGCCGCGCTCGAGGATTATCTCGACCTGCTCGGCGCGATCGAGCTGACCGCGCACGCGCTCGGCGTGAAGCTCGTGCTGGAAGGCTATCCGCCGCCGCGCGACGCACGGCTGAAGCTGCTGCAGGTGACGCCCGATCCCGGCGTGATCGAGGTGAACATTCACCCGGCCACGAACTTCGACGAGCTCGTCGATCACACCGAATTCCTGTACGACGCCGCGTGGCAGTCGCGGCTGTGCAGCGAGAAGTTCATGGTCGACGGCCGCCACGTCGGCACGGGCGGCGGCAACCACTTCGTGCTCGGCGGCGCGACGCCGGCCGACAGCCCGTTCCTGCGCCGCCCGGACCTGCTCGCGAGCCTGATCGCGTACTGGCACAACCATCCGTCGCTGTCGTACCTGTTCTCGGGGCTCTTCATCGGGCCGACGAGCCAGGCGCCGCGCGTCGACGAGGCGCGCAACGACCAGCTCTACGAGCTCGACATCGCGTTCGCGGAGATCCAGCGCAACAAGCTGCTGTTCGGGCAGGACATGCCGCCGTGGCTCGTCGACCGCGTGCTGCGCAACCTGCTGATCGACGTGACCGGCAACACGCACCGCAGCGAGTTCTGCATCGACAAGCTGTATTCGCCCGACTCGTCGACCGGCCGGCTCGGCCTGCTCGAACTGCGCGCGTTCGAGATGCCGCCGCATGCACGGATGAGCATCGTGCAGCAGTTGCTGCTGCGCGCGCTGGTCGCGCGTTTCTGGGCCGCGCCGTACACGACGCCGCTCACGCGCTGGGGCACCGCGCTGCATGACCGCTTCATGCTGCCCGCGTTTCTTCAGATGGATTTCGACGACGTGCTGGCCGAACTGCGCGATGCCGGCTTTGCGTTCGATCCGGCGTGGTTCGCGCCGCACTTCGAATTCCGCTTCCCGCTGTTCGGCGAGATCGCGGTGAACGGCATGCAGCTGTCGCTGCGCGGCGCGCTGGAGCCGTGGCACGTGATGGGCGAGGAGGGGGCACCCGGCGGCACGGTGCGCTACGTCGATTCGTCGGTCGAACGGCTCGAAATACGCGTGACGGGGCTGAACGACAACCGGCACGTCGTGACCGTCAACGGCCGCGCGTTGCCGCTGCAGCCGACCGGCACCGTCGGCGAATACGTCGCGGGCGTGCGCTACAAGGCGTGGTCGCCGCCGTCGGCGCTGCATCCGACCATCGGCGTGCACGCGCCGCTCACGTTCGACATCGTCGATACGTGGCTGCAGCGCTCGCTCGGCGGCTGCCGCTATCACGTCGCGCATCCGGGCGGGCGCAACTACGCGACGTTCCCGGTCAATGCGTACGAGGCCGAGAGCCGCCGGCTCGCACGCTTCGTCGAGATGGGGCATACGCCGGGGCGGATGGATGTCGCGGCTGCCGCGCCGAGCCGCGAGTTCCCGTTCACGCTCGACCTGCGGCGGCCGTGACCGGACGATGGCGGGGCGGACGACGATGCGCGGTTCGCGATCTCCGGGAAAACAGGTCGGTCGCGACTCCGCGGGAATGCTAGGATGCGGGCAGATTGCGGCCGCGCGCTGCGCACCGCCACCCCCGTGGCGGTGCGCGTGCGCATCCGCTCCCGCGCCCTGACGACGGAACGATACCGTGCCGCCCATTGACACCCACCATCTCGCCGCCCCCGACGCGATGCCTACGCTTTTCGATACCGGCGCGCAGCCGGATGCCGCGGAACTGGCCGCCGCGCTTGCGGCGCCGGCAGCCGCCGGCCGTTACGACGAACTGCGCGGCAGCGCGGCCGGCCTGAACGCGCCTGCGCTCGCGCCCGCGTGGCGCAGCTTCTTCACGTCGATCGGCAGCGACGGCGTGGCCGACCTCGATCGCCGTGCCGACGCGCTGCATCGGAGCATGCGCGAGAACGGCTTGTTCTACCAACTCCACGAGCAGCACGCCGGCGACGGCTCGGCCGGCCCGTGGTCGCTCGACCTGCTGCCGCTGATCGTCACACCCGAGGACTGGGTCGCGATCGAGCGGGGCGTGCTGCAGCGCGTGCGGCTGCTCAACGCGACGCTGGCCGACCTGTACGGGCCGCAGACGATCCTCGAGCGGGGGCTGTTGCCGCCCGCGCTCGTCACCGGGCATCCCGGCTACCTGCGCGCGATGCGCGGCGCGCGCGTGCCGGGCGATACCTGGCTGCACGTCGTCGCGTTCGATCTCGCGCGCGGCCCGGACGGGCAGTGGCGGATCGTCGCGCAGCACACGCAGGGCGCGGCCGGGCTCGGCTACCTGCTGGAAAACCGGCTGATCGTGTCGCGGCTCTTTCCGCGCGGGTTTCGCGAGCTGCGCGTGCAGCGGCTCGCGTCCGCGTACCGCGCGCTGCTGCAGAGCATGCAGGCGCTCAGCCCGGCCCGCAAGAATTCGCGGATCGTGCTGCTGACGCCGGGGCCGCACAGCGCGACGTATTTCGAGCACGCGTATCTCGCACGCTACCTCGGCCTCACGCTCGTCGAAGGCGGCGACCTGACCGCGCGCGACAACCACGTATTCCTGAAGACGCTGCGCGGGCTCGAACCCGTGCACGGCATCCTGCGGCGCGTCGACGACGCGTGGCTCGATCCGCTCGAACTGCGGCCCGATTCGATGCTCGGCGTGCCGGGGCTGCTGCAGGCCGTGCGCGCGGGCAACGTGCTGCTCGCGAACGCGCCGGGCTCGGGCTTTCTCGAATCGCCGGCGATGCTCGGCTTCATGCCGCGTCTCGCGGAAGGGCTGCTCGGCGAAACGCTGACGCTGCCGGCCGTGCATTCGTGGTGGTGCGGCGAGGCGGCCGCGTGCGCCGACGCGCTGCCGCAGCTCGCGCGCGCCATCGTGAAGGCATCCTATCCACCCGAGGTGCAGGCCGGCGGTGCATTCGAGCCGGTGATCGGCGCGCGGCTCACGCAGGCGCAACTGGCCGAATGGCGCGCGCGGATCCTCGCGCAGCCCGACCACTACACGGTGCAGGCCGACCTGCCGCTATCGCAGGCGCCGACCTGGCCGCGCCACGACGCGCCCGACGGCAACGGCAGCGCGCGCATCTTGCCGAAGCCGGTGCTGCTGCGCGTCTTCGCACTCGCCGACGGTGCGCAGCGCTGGCGGCTCCTGCCGGGCGGGCTGTCGCGGGTCGGCACGCGCGACACGCTGTTCAACGCGCCGATGCCGAGCGGCGGCAGCACCGTCGATACGTGGGTGATGACCGAAGGCATCGTCGATTCGACGACGCTGCTGCAGACGCACCTTGGCCCCGACGACCTCGTCGAGCGCCCGCGAGCGATCGCGAGCCGCGCGGCCGAGAACCTGTTCTGGCTCGGCCGTTACACCGAGCGCGCGACCAACCTGATGCGCCTCGCGCGCGCCGCGCTCGAACGGCTGCGCGGCGAGGACGACGTCGACAGCCCGGCGCACCTGGAACTGATCGACACGCTGTGCCGCGACACGGGCCTGATCGCAGCCGATGCGCCGAACGCCGTCGATGCGCCGCGTGCGTTCCAGCACGCGCTCGCGACGTCGCTGACGCGCGGCGCGGATCGCACGTCGGGCATCGCGGCGTGCCTGTTCGGGATGCGCGGCGCAGCCGCCGCGATCCGCGAACGGCTGTCGAGCGATCAGTGGCGGCTGATCGACGATGCGACCCAACTGTTCGCGGACAGCGCGGGTCAACCGGAGGCCGAGGAGCAGATCGGCAACGAGGCACTGCAGTTGCTGGAGCGCCTCGGCCTGCTGCTCGGCGCGATCACCGGCGCGCAGACCGACAACATGACGCGCGACGACGGCTGGCGGTTGCTGTCGATCGGCCGGCAGATCGACCGGATGGACTTCCTGTGCAGCGTGCTGAAGTTCGCGTTCGACGAAGGCGCGGTGCACCGGCAGGACGGCTTCGAGCTCGTGCTGGAACTGTTCGACAGCACGATCACGTTCCGTTCGCGGTTCCAGCGCGGCTTCGATGTTGCGCCGCTGCTGTCGCTCGTCTTGCTCGATACCGACAACCCGCGCTCGCTCGGCTGGGTCGTGCAGGCGCTGCGCGGCCGGCTGTCGAAGGTCGAGCGTAGCGAAGGCTACGCGCTGTCCGAGCTGGCCGAGACGGTTCCCGACATCCCCGCATGGTCGCTGCACGAGCTGTGCGAAACAGCCGACGGCGGCCGGCACGAGAAACTGCTCGATGCGCTCGACACGACGGTGAAGGCGGTCTGGGAACTGTCGAACCGGATCGGCGAGCGCTATTTCAGCCACGTGCGCGAGGCGGGCAGGACGTTATGGTGACGACGAAAGGCGCGGCGAAAGCGCCGCACGGTTCCGGCAATGCGCGGAACGCATCGGCACCGGCATCGGTGCCGGCCGCGACGGCCGGCGTTGCGTCGGGCCGGTTGCTGCGCGTCACGCACGACACTGAATACCGCTACGCGGCGCGCGTCGAATCGGCGCAGCACCAGGCACGCCTGCAACCGCTCGTCACGCCGCGCCAGCAGGTGCTGTCGTTCGCGCTCGACATCGATCCCGCGCCGGAATCGGTCGGTACCGAGATCGATGCATTCGGCAACGCGCGCGCATCGTTTGCGTTGAACCAGCCGCACGACGCGCTGCTCGTGCGAAGCCGCAGCACGGTACGCGTGTCGCCGCCCGTGTGGTCGCGCGGTGCGCGCGGCGAGCCGCCGCCCGCGATCGCGCATCCCGATGCAAAGCAGGCGACCGAATGGGAAGCCGTGCGCGACCGCTTGCGGTTTCGTTCAGGGCAGCCTTACGACGCGGCGAGTGAATTCGTGTTCACGTCGCCGCATGTCGGGTGCGATCCCGAACTCGCCGCGTATGCGGCCGCGAGCTTCACGCCGCAACGACCGCTCGTGCAGGCCGCGTGGGAGCTGATGCGACGCGTGCATGCCGATTTTGCGTATACGCCGAACAGCACCGACATCACGACGTCGGCGCTCGATGCGCTGCGGTTGCGCAAGGGCGTGTGCCAGGATTTCGCGCACGTGATGATCGGCGCGCTGCGCTCGCTCGGGCTGGCCGCGCGTTACGTGAGCGGCTACCTGCTCACGCAGCCGCCGCCCGGGCAGCCGCGGCTGATCGGCGCCGACGCGTCGCATGCATGGGTCGAGGTGTACGACCCCGCGTGGCCCGAGGACAACGGCTGGCTGCAGCTCGATCCGACCAACGATCGCGCGCCGGGCGACGACTACGTGATGCTGTCGGTCGGCCGCGACTATGCGGACGTGACGCCGCTGCGCGGCGTGATCCGCGGCGGCGGCGCGGATCAGGAGCTGAAGGTCGGCGTGACGGTGGAGCCGCTCGACGCGGCGTAACGCATGCCGCGTGCCCGTGCGAATCGCCGTTTAAGTCTTCATTAATACTGCACGCCTAGCATGGTCATGCCGGCGAGCGGATCGGACTCGATCCGGGGCACCGGCGGCATGCGCGGGTGCGTCGACGTCACGGCGCCGCACCGTCGCGCATCGCCATTCCCTTGCAACGGCGGCGGATCATGATCAAGCAATTCGACTACACGCTCGGCAGCGACACGATTGCGCTCTGCGCGAGCTTCGGTGCGGGGCCGGCGTGGCGCCGCGTGCTCGTGAGCCGCGCGGATTCGATGGAGACGCTGGTGGTGCTCGACGCGCGCGGTCTGTCGGGTTTGCTGAAGGTGGCGACCGAGGAGCCGGAAGGGCTGCTCGACGACGCGATCCGCAAGGTCGGCGACGAGCAGCTCGTCGAGCGGGCGATCAGCGGCAAGGCGATCGTCGAAGCGGCGCTTTGACCGGGCGGCGCGTGAGCGTGCCGGCAGGCACGGCCGCACGCACCGCGCTGCATTGCATGGACTACGCGGCGAACCGGTCCGTCGCCGCGATCAATGCGTCCAGGATCCCCGGCTCGTTGTACGCATGCCCGGCACCGGGCACGATCTCGAACGTCGCATCCGGCCATGCCTTCGACAAGTCCCATGCGGTACGCGCGGGTGTCGCGACGTCATAGCGGCCCTGCACGATCACGCCCGGAATGCCGGCGAGGCGATGCGCATCGCGCAGCAGCTGGCCTTCCTCGACGAAGCCCTTGTTCACGAAGTAGTGGTTTTCGATTCGCGCGAACGCGAGTGCGTAGTGACCGTCCGCGAAGTGCGCGGCGAGCGCGGGATCGGGCAGCAGCGTGATCGTGCGGCCTTCCCAGATGCTCCACGCGCGCGCGGCTTCGAGCTTCGCGGCTTCATCGTTGCCGGTCAGCCGGCGGTGGTAGGCGGCCATCAGGTCGCCGCGCTCGGCTTCCGGAATCGGCGCAAGGAAGTCTTCCCACAGGTCGGGGAACAGCCACGACGCGCCTTCCTGGTAGTACCACAGCAATTCCGCGCGACGCATCGTGAAGATGCCGCGCACGACCAGCGCGCTCACGCGCTCGGGGTGCGTTTCCGCGTATGCGATCGACAGCGCGCTGCCCCACGAGCCGCCGAACACGAGCCACTTTTCCGCGCCGACCATCTCGCGCAGGCGCTCGATATCGGCGACCAGATGCCACGTCGTGTTGTTCTCGAGGCTGGCATGCGGCGTCGAGCGCCCGCAGCCGCGCTGGTCGAACAGCAGGATGTCGTAGCGCTCCGGATCGAACAGGCGGCGATGGTCAGGGCTGCAGCCCGCGCCGGGGCCGCCGTGCAGGAACACGGCGGGCTTGCCGGCCGGGTTGCCGCAGCGCTCCCAGTAGATGCGGTGGCCGTCGCCGGTGTCGAGGTGGCCGTGGGCGTAGGGTTCGATCGGTGGGTACACAGGCAGGCTCCGGGTAAGGGTCGACAGGAGGCGGGCGAGGCGCGGGCCGGTGTGCGGGCGGGGGACTACGGATATTGCGCCGCCGCAAAATTCGTTGTGTTGGCATCGGGCCGGCCGCCGCCGGACAAGGCTTGTCATTATGCCCATTCGCCGCCCCGGGCGTCGGGTCGTTGCGGCGTGCGCGGCTGCCCGTGCGGGCCCGGGGATTTTTGAAGTAATTTCATTTCGATATTTTTCATACAAAATCCCGGCGGCATATCGGCGTGCCGAAGCGGGGCGCCGGTCTGCTGCCTATCCACCGTGCCAACGGAAACCAGCCGATGAACCATCGCGTCACGCAGTTGACCGGGTTGCGCGCCGTCGCGGTCGCGATGGTTGTGGTCGGACATGCCGAGCACGTGCTTCCTGGCGGCTATACGGGCTGGTACGCGCCGTTGCGGCTGATCGCCGACGGCCGGCTCGGCGTGCTGATCTTCTTCGTCCTCAGCGGCTTCCTGATCACCAACGTGTTGCGCGCCGAGTTCGCGCGCACGGGCGGCATCGCGCTGACGTCGTTCTACGTGCGCCGCGCGCTGCGGATCTGGCCGGCCTGCTACGTCTATCTCGCGGCGGTCGCGGTCGTGGCCTTCGCCGGCTGGTTCGACGTCGACCGGCGGCAGTGGCTGTATGCGGCGCTGCATCTGTGGAATTACTCGGCGTGGTTCGGGCTGACCGGCGACAACATGCTGCATCCGGACGGCGCGTGGTATCTCGGCCATTTCTGGTCGCTCGCACTCGAGGAACAGTTCTACTGGTTCTGGCCGCTGCTGTTCGTGTACGGGATGCGTCGCGGCGGCACGCGCTGGCTGGGCGCGTTGATTCTGGTCGTGCCGCTGGTGCGCACCGTCACGTATTTCGTGGCGCCTGCGCTGCGCGGGCAGCTCGGGATGATGCTGCACACGGGCGTCGATTCGATCCTGATCGGCTGCTATGCGTCGCTCAACCGCGAACGGCTCGAGGCGTGGATTCGTTCATGGCGCGGAGAGGCGCGCATCGTGACGGCGATCATCGTCATCGTGCTGATCGGCATGCCGCTCGCCGAACATCGGCTTGGTGGGTTCTGGAATGCGACTTACGGCGTGACGATTGAAGCCGCGCTGATCGCGATCGTGATCGTCGTGCTGAATTTCCGTAGCGACTTCTGGTGTGCGCGCTGGCTGCGTACGCGGCCGGTCGTGTTCGTCGGTACGATCTCGTTCAGCCTCTATCTGTGGCAGCAGCCGTTTGCGAACCCGGATCTGACGGTTCCGCACGCGTTTCCGCTCGGGATCGTGTGGGCGTTGCTGGCCGCGACGGCCAGCTACTTCCTCGTTGAAAAACCGTTCCTGCGGCTGAAGGATCGGTATACGGCGCGGGAGGCGCGACGCGTGCGGGATGATGCGTTGCGGATGCCCGCGTCGGGCGATGGGATCGGGCCGAAGGTGGTGGAGTAGGCGGGTGGGGCGGCTCGCCGTAGCGTTACTTGAAGCGCTTCATCGCGGTGGGCGAATACCAGAAGTCCCGGAACATATCGATCCCGTAAGACTTGCCGTCGTATTTGACGACCGTGCGCACGGTGCGTTTTCCCGCGTCCGGGTGTTTGTCGTCGTCGCTTTCCATGCTCGTGACGTGCGCTGTAATCGACAGGTCCGCAAAGCCGTTGTGCGACGTCTTCTCGACAGCAATCGTCATGCGGGCAGACTCGCTGCGCAGGTCACTGGTATCGGGGCCGCATGCGGTACCTGTGACGGCGACCCAGCCGTTGAGATTGGTACCGAATACGGGGCGGATGCGAGCGCCTTCGCGAATCCACAGTGTCAGTTCGTTCTCCATATAGGCATCAGGGCAGCTCGGTCCGTGTGCGGTGCTGCTGAACACGACGCCGAACGCGCGCACGTCTGGCGACAGCCGGTAGGGTGCCGTGTCGATGCGATAGCTGTTCTCGCCAATCTCCGTCGCCGCGTCCTCTTCGACCACCGACCGATCGGCCGCCACGACCTTGCCGCCTTCGACAAGCGCGACGATCTGCAGCTTTTTGCTTTCGTCCGGATTCTTGCTCTTCGGCAGCGAATCGAACGCGACGGCCGCGATCGTCGTTTCGGGCGCATTCGGCATGATCTTGCACGCCGACGCGACGACGAGCCGGTTCGTGTCGCGCGCGGCAAGACGTGCGTTCGTGATGCCGGCCCAGCGGGCGACTGAAACGACGGTCGCGTCGTCGCAAGCCTGATTGTCGGCGGCCTGCACGATGGGGGCGGCGGCGAGCGCCAGCAGTGGAGTGAAGCGAAGGATTCTCATGGTCACGATGGAGAAGATCTTCCACGAATTTTCGTGAGTGTCGTTTATCGACGGGTTGAATTCGCGCCCCATTGAAGCCATTCTGGCATTCGGGAAGCGGACGCTCAAAGCAACATCAGATCTCGACGGCGATCGACCGCATGACAACTCCCGTGCCTCCGGCCATCAATCGCGAGATTTTGCCGCTGTCAGTATCGAGAATGACCTTGATGACGCTCGGCGAGGGCTGCGGCATCAAGTGCCCTTGTTCAATGATTATTTCCGTGTCGCCTGCACCCATCCGCTCATATAGCAAGCACGCCAGAGGCCCGGCTGCCGTTCCTGTCGCCGACTCTTCGGCAATTCCGAAACGCGGCGCGAACATGCGGGCGCCTGCATGGCGCCCGGGCATTTTCGTCGTCGCCGAGAAGACGTAATAACCAATTAAATCAAGATCGTCGCTGATCGATTCAATCGCTTGCTGGTCCGGATGAATCGCAGCCACGGATTGCTCGTCGGGCAACGCAATCATCAGAAAGCTGTTGCCGGTGTTGACGACGGTTGGGCTTTCGACGCTATGGATTTGGGCAGTTGACAAGCCCAGCGATTGAGCGATCTTTTGGGAGAACCGGGAGTCCGCTCCGATTGAGCGATAAATAGGGGAGCGCTGCTCCATCAGAACGATATTGCCATCAATTGCGATGTCTCTACATCCGTCGATCGTTTCTTTCGACGACTTGCCGTCATTCACCCTGCCGATTTCCCTCAAGAGAGAAAATGTAGCGATAGTGGCATGGCCGCAATGAGCGATCTGCCGCGTCGGCGTGAAAAACTCCAACTTGACCGTCGCAGTATTCGATTTCGACACGAACGCGGTTTCTGACAATGCGGCCCGCTGCGCAACATACAACTTCTGACTCGCCGTAAGCTCATCGGCATCAATCACGACGCCTGCAGGATTACCCCCGGCTTTTCCGTCTGTCAAAGCATTGACGATTTGAACTTCAACTCGCACTAGTCCTCCCGATGGACGAAACTCAAACAAAGAGCGGCAAACACCTGCGCCCGTGTCGTTTATCGACGATCTTAAGGTTGGCGCCGACTGACTGCAACTGACCGAATACCGATAGCGTGGCCGGTGATTCTCGAAATGTGCGAACAATAAAAAAAGGCCCTTGCGGGCCTTTTGTCGACGAAAGGGCGCTGTTTACCGCGTCAGCGCCGTAAACCCTTCCAGCAACCGCTCGACATCAGCCGCCTGGATCGCCCCCATCGTCGAAATCCGGAACAACTCCTTCGACAACCCGCCTTGCCCTGCGTAGATCACGAAGCCGCGTGCCTTCAGCCCATCATGCAGCGTCTCGTACGTCACACCTTGCGGCAACCGATACGCACGCAGCACAACCGACGATTCCCCTTCCGGCAGCACCAGCGGCATCCCGCGCGCCGCAAGCCCGGCTTGCGCCTGATCGGCGAGCGCCTTGTAATGCGCATGCCGCGCACGCCGGCCGCCAGCCTCATCGAACTCACGCAGCGCCTCGACCAGCGCGTAATACGCATGCACGGAAGGCGTAAACGGCGTATTCCGCTGATCCTGCAGCTTCGCGAGACGACCGAGATCGAGGTAGTAAGTCCGGCTCGCGGCCTTCGCGAGCGCGCTGCGGCGCACGATCACGAACGCTGCGCCCGGCACGCCGTGCAGGCACTTGTTCGCGGTGGCAGCCACAGCATCGATATCACCACCGGCAAAATCGATCGCTTCCGCGCCAAAGCTGCTCACACCATCCACGAGCATTTTCACGCCGCGCGACCGGCACACCTCGGCAATCGCACCGAGATCATTCAGCCGGCCCGTCGTCGTTTCATGATGAATCGCCGCAACATGCGAGTACCCACCCGCATCGAGCCTTGCACCGATCTGCGCGAGATCAGGCGCCTGCATCCACTCATGCTTCAGCACATCATGCGCGATGCCATACTGCGTCGCGATCTGCGTGATCCGCTCGCCATACACACCGTTCTCGATCACGAGCAGCTTGCCGTCCTTCGGCACCAGCGCCGCAATCATGCTCTCGACGGCCGCCGTGCCCGACCCCGTCATCAGCACGGCCGCCCACTCGGCCGGATCAAGCTCATACGCGGCGACGAGACGCTGACGCGCCTCATCCTGCAGATCGAAGAATTCGCTTTCGCGATGGCACAGATCGGGTTGCAGCAGGCTGCGGCGCACGCGTTCGGTGAGCGTGACCGGGCCGGGGTTCAGCAGCAGCATCAATGGGCTCCTTCAACGTGGGCTTCGGTCTGCGCGGCGCCGATGTGCCGCATCAGACGTGTCTTGACCTCGACGGGCGTGACGGTCGGGCGGGGCAGGCCGTCGGGCACGCCGGTGCGGATCGCGACGCGCACGAACTGCGCGCCATCGGCCGACTCGGCCAGCGCCGCATCGAGCACGTCGAGCGTGTCGCCTTCGACCGCCGACGCATACCCGCACGCGGCAGCAACACCCGCGAACGAAACGTGCTGCGACACCGTTGCCTGGCCGCCCGTCGATTCGTGCGCGCCGTTGTCGAGCAGCACGTGCGTGAGGTTGGCCGGGCCGTAGGTGCCGAGCGTCGCGAACACGCCCATGCGCATCAGCGCGGCGCCGTCGCCGTCGACCGCGACCACGCGCAGGTCGGGGCGCGCGAGCGCGAGGCCGAGCGCGAGCGGCGTCACGCAGCCCATCGAGCCGACCATGTACAGCTGGTTCGGGCGATCGTCGATCGCATAGAGTTCGCGGCCGCAGAAGCCGGTCGACGCGAGCACGACGGTCGAATCGACCGGCGTGTGCGCGATCACGCGCTGCAGCGCGTCCTGGCGGGTCGGCCATGCGTCGGCCGACGCAGCGCGCGACGACGATTGCGCGGCGACATGCGCGCGCGGCTTCGCCGCCGGGTTGGCCTTCAGCTCATACGGCGCGACGCTGCCTTTCTGCATCACGAGCGCGTACGGGCGGCCCGTC
Organism: Burkholderia sp. Ac-20344; assembly: GCF_017104975.1. Lineage (NCBI taxonomy): Bacteria > Pseudomonadati > Pseudomonadota > Betaproteobacteria > Burkholderiales > Burkholderiaceae > Burkholderia > Burkholderia sp. Ac-20344. Next base: position 11,727 of record NZ_JAAGPP010000125.1, on the reverse strand, counting down.
GCGTCCATGTGCGCGATCGCGCGGTCGAGTGCCGGGCCGACCTGTTCGGGGTCGGTCGGGAACGTCTCCCACGGGATCTCCATCGTGTCGAGCATCGCGGGCGTGATCGGCCCCATCAGCGCATGCTGCGGCTCGTCGGCGACACCCGGCTGGCCGCGCCACGTGACGATCAGCAGTTGCGGCAGGCGGAACGTCCAGGTCAGCGACGTGAGCGGGCTCACCGCGTTGCCGAGCCCCGAGTTCTGCATCATTGCAATGCCGCGCTTGCCGCCGAGCGTCGCGCCCGCGATCAGCGCGACCGCGTCGCCTTCGTTCGCGGCCGACACGTAATTCAGCGTCGGGTCCTGCAGCACGTAATTGATGAACGGCGTCAGGTACGAGCAGGGCACGCCTGCGTACCAGTCGAAACCGCGCTCGCGCGCGGCCTCGACGAACTGGGCCGCTTCGATCATTGCGCGCCCCCGTTGCCGGTGCCCGGTTCGGACAGCGGCGTCTGGCCGTGCGCGAAGTCGCCCGCGCGGCGGAAGTCTTCGAGATCGTTGACGCCGCGCCAGTGGCCGTGCACGTACTGCACCTCGATCTTCTCGCCGGCGGCGATCAGTTCGTTGAGCAGCGACGGGATGTCGAGCGTGTCGAAATCGGGGCGCGCCTGCAGCGTCGCGAGCGTCGCCTTCAGTCGGTCGACACCGGCGCCGCGCACGTTCAGCAGGCCGATCCAGCGGCCGTGCGGCGTGCCTGCGGCGACGTCGCTCGAGACGCGTTGCAGATACGTCTTCTGGCCGAACAGGCCGCGATCGTCTTCAGCCGAGCAGAGCGCGAAATCGCGCACGCTCTGGTTGGTCTCCGTGAGCGACGAATCGACCACCACGCTGAACTCGGCCTCGCTCTCCGCGAGGTCGCGCACGATGTAGCTGCGGAACAGCAGGTCGCCGTACGAGATCACGGTGTCGCCGGTCAGGCGTTCGGCCGCGCACGCGAGCGATGCGAGCTCGCCCGTCTGGGCATGGCGCTCGTTGACGACGAGCTTGATGCCCGACGTGTCGATCGCATCGGCGCGATAGCCGCCGACCACGGTGATGTCGTTCACGCCGTGCGTCTTGAAGCCGTCGACGAGCCAGCGCAGCAGCGGCTTGCCGGCGACCGGCAGCATGACCTTCGGCTTGTCCTCGGTCACGGCTTCGAGGCCCTTGCCGCGGCTCGCGGCGAGCACGATCGCCGCGTTCGACGCGCGCGACGACGACGACAGGTAGATACGCTCGGCGGCCGAGTATTCGTCGGCGTCCTGCAGGCGGAAGATCTCGTTGACCGATGCAACGCGGTCCTCGACGTTGATCAGCGTTTCGCTCTCGTAGATCTCGCGCGCGGTCGCCTGCATCGCGGATGCCGATGCGCGGATCAGGTGATTCGCCCAGATCACGGTGCTGAAGCCGGCCTGGCGGAACACGTCGGTCGGCGTGCTGTAGTACTTGGTCGGCACGATCACGAGCGGCGCCTTGCCGCTCCATTCACGCGCGAACTGCAGGATCTCGTCCGGGCGCGACAGCTTGCTGTGGATCAGGATCGCATCGGCGCCGGCTTCCGCATACGCGTTCGCGCGGCGCAGCGCCTCGTCCATCCCCCAGCCCGCGATCAGCGCCTCGACGCGCGCGACGATCGAGAAGTCGGGATCGGTCTGCGAATCCTTGCCGGCCTTGATCTTGCCGCAGAACTCGTCGATTTCGGCGAGCGGCTGGCGCTCGCCGCCGATGAAGCTGTTGGTCTTCGGGAACTGCTTGTCCTCGATACAGACGCCGGCGATGCCGCGCTGCTCGAGCTTCTTCACGAGGCGGCGCACGTTGTTGAAGTTGCCGTAGCCGGTGTCGCCGTCGAGCAGGATCGGCAGGTCGCTCGCGTCGGCCATGAATTCGAGCACATCGACGACCTGGGTCCAGCTCGCTTCGTTGTTGTCGCGTACGCCGAACTGCGCGGAGATCGCGAGGCCCGAGGCCCAGATGCCCTTGAAGCCGGCCTCGCGGACGATGCGCGCGGACAGGCCGTTGTGCGCTTCCATCAGGAATTCGAGGTCGCTGCTGACGAGCATGCGGCGCAGGCGTGCGCTGCGCGATTCGGTGAAGTTGGGTTCGCGAGCGTTCATCGTGCGGCTCCTGCAGTGGTGCGTTGAATCAGGGGGAGGATGTCTTGCGTGGCGCGTGCCACATCGTTCGGGAAGTCGATCTCGATCCACGGCGAGCCGGTCACGTCGGCGACGTCGAACGAATGGCCGCCTTCGAGCAGCAGGTCGCGCACGGCTTCCTCGTGCGGCATGTTCGCGCGGCCGCTGTCGACGTAGCCCGCGACGATCGTCGCGAGGCGGCGCGCGGTGTCTTCGGTGAAGCGGAAGAAGCCGACCGATTCGCCGATCGTGTCGTACTCGAGGTCGACCGCGAGCTGCTTGCGCAGCTCGACCGGCACGCCGTTCTTCAGGCACAGCTTGACGGGTTCGTCGCCGGCCTCGAAGTCGCGGTCGATCAGCAGGCGGTCGACCGTCTTGTCGGAATCGGCCACCAGCGCGTGCAGGATGTTCTCGTCATACAGCACGTCGGCGTCCATCAGCAGCACGTCGCCGCCGCGCGTCATCGCATCGGCGACGGTATGCACGGTCAGCACGCTGCCGAGGTCGTAGCGGTCGTTGATCACGATCTCGGCCTGGCGGCCGAGACGCTTCAATTCCTGCTCGACCTTCTCGGACTGGAAGCCCAGCCCGAGCACGATCTCGTCGACGCCCGCGGCATCGAGTACGCGCAGATGGCGCTCGAGCAGCGAAACGTCGTCGAAGCGCAGCAGGCACTTCGGGAACTGCGCCTCGGGCGGTTGTTGCAGGCGCAAGCCGAGGCCTGCCGCAAGAATGATGGCTCGCATGGGTTCTCCAACCAAAAAGCCGGCGGATCTGAACGATCAGTCGGCGAGCGGCTGCGGCGCACGGCGCCGCTGCCAGTTTCTTTCACTGAAATGCAGATAGAGCAGGCCGGGCAGGCCGAGCGCGAGTTCGCGCGCGCGTTTCGCAAGCGACAGCGCGAGCGCCGCGTCGGGCGGCAGTCCGACCAGCGGCGCGAGGAGCAGGTAGCCGCCTTCCTGCGCGCCGAGCGAGCCCGGGATCGCGAAGGCCGCGCCACGAATGGCCTGGCCGACGCTCTCGAGCAGCAGTGCGTCGAGCCAGCTCACCGGGTGCCCGAGGAAGTGCAGCGCGAGCCACACTTCCGCGGTGCCGACGATCCAGCCGACGAGACTCAATGCGAACGTCTTCGCGACCTTCGCACGATCGCGGTACAGCGCACCGACCGCATCGTCGATCGCATCGGCGCGGGTGGCCAGCGACGACCAGTCGCGCGGGCCGAGCAGCTTCGATGCGAGGCGCAGGCCACGGCCGAACAGCCCGCGCCGCTGCGCTACGTAGAACAGCGCGGCGAGGGCGCCGAGCACGCCGGTGGCGATCAGCACGGGCGTGCGCAGGTGCGCGACCGATTCGTGTGTGGCATACAGGCTGAACGTGGCGATGCCGATCAGCGCGAACGCCATCTGCGAGAGCGCCTGCATCGTCGTGCTGACGGTGACGGCCGCCGCCGCGTCGGCCATCCGCGTGCCGCGCTGCGCGAGGTGGCGCACCATCAGCACGGGGCCGCCGATCTGCCCGGCGGGCAGCAGGCTGTTCACCGATTCGCCGACCCAGCGCGCGCGCAGCGCGTTGCCGAGTTCGGCGCCCGGCTGGCCGTGGCGGAACATCACGGAGATCGCCATCGCGTCGATCACGAGCGGCACGACGTGGAACGCCGCGACGAGCGCGAGCCCCCAGCCGGCCGCGAGGAACGTGGACGCGACCGCGCCGACGCCCTGCCATGCAAGGAGTGCAACGAAGAGTGCGGTCCCGAGGGACAGCAGGATGAGGCCGGCGCGTGTCATGACCCGGTCGCGCGTCGCGTCGCCAGTTGCTTGAACACCTGGCGGAAACCGAAATACGCGATCGCGTCCTTCATGTTCGAGATGAAGCGCTTCCACGGCCGCATGCCGGGGTTCGTCACGTATTCGAAGGTGAGCGACACGCGCATCTCGTTCTGGCCGAGCGGGGTGATGCGGTGGCGCAGCTTGTCGCCGTCGAACAGCACGATGCCGCCGTCGGCGATCTGGACGGAGCCCGGTTCGTCCGCCACGTCCGGATTGCGCGTGTGCAGCTCGTAGTCGAGCCGGCACGACGATTCGTCGATCACGCCGATCAGCAGCGTGTAGCGGCGGCCGTCGTAGTACGACGTGTCGTAGTGCCAGCCGATGTGGTCGCCGGGCTTCGTGTAGTAATACAGCGCGTACGCGTGCGGATCGTCGTCCGGCGACAGCATCAGCTTGTCGCCCGTGACCTTCTCCAGGAAGGAGATGAGTGCCTTCGAGCGATACAGTTCGGCGATGTACGGCGCCTGCTCGTCGATCGTATGGCGGCTCACGCTGCCGCCCTGCTTGTGGCCGGGCAGGTAATTGCGGTTCAGGCCGGCCTGCATCGCGCGGGCGGCGTCCGCGAGTTTCGCGTGCGCGTCGGCCGGCAGGAATTGCTCGAGGTACAGGAACGAACCCTGGCGCGTGTAATCGCCGCGCAGGCGGTCGAGGTCGAGCGGGCCGACGCAGTCGGCCACGGTGCGATCGGGATCGGCCGCGGCCGCGCGTGCAGGCGCGGGGCGTGCCGGGCTCAGCACGGAGTCGTCGCGCGTGCTAGGAGTCATTTGGAAGCCTGGATTTCAGTAGGGTTCTGCGAAGCATTGCCGCGCCGGACGATGCGCCACCAGTCGATCACGACCCAGGCGGCGAACAGCGGGGCGCCGATCGACGCCGCGAGCAGGAACGGCTCGACGCCGTCGAACAGCGTCACGAGCGGCAGCAGGTACAGCACGTCTTCGGTTTCGAAGCCGCCGGCGAATGCCTGCTTGGTGCCGGCCTTGCCGGCGAACGATTCGATCCGCATGCGCAGGAAGAAGATCAGCGCGACGGCCGCGCCGGCCACCGCGCCGAGCAGCACCGGCGACGCGGCCATCTGGCCGCCCTGGGCGACGATGCCGACACCCATGCTGACGAACAGCGCGACCGTGACGAGCGCGTCTGCCGCGAGGTCGTAAAAATGACCGATCTTGCTCGACTTGCCGCTGATGCGTGCGAGCTCGCCATCGGTGTGGTCGACGAAATTCGACAGCACGATCAGGAACGCGCCGGCATTGCTCCAGCCGAAGCCGCCGTGCGCAAGGCACCAGGCGCCGGCGAGGCCGATCAGCAGGCGAACGGTGGTGAGGTGATTCGGGGTGACGGGCGTGTCGACGAGCGGTCGGACAAGCGAGCGCGCGAGCCGCGCATCCCAGGTGCGGGGCAGGGGCGGTTCGGAACGTGTGGCGGTTTTTCTTTGGTCCATCGGCGAAATATATACGGAATTGTAATTTGTTGCTTTTTATTCGATCAATGTCCTGACATGAGGGAGTGTTACCGCGTCTTGCAGCGATCGGCCGGCCGAAAAGCGCGTGCGCGAAAGGGCGGCCAAACGGGGCTGCGCGATCCGTATTCCAGTGTGGTTCGCGCCGCGCGGCTGTCAAGGGCGGACGGGCCGCACAGGCCGGTGCGGCGGTGCTTTTCGCGCTTCCCGGCGCACGTCGCGCGGCGCGTGCGAGCTTGATGTGCGTCAGGCCGCGACAAACCGCATCGGGTGACAATTGGCCGCGCCGGACGGGTGTCGGTCATTATCGATCGGCGGGCGATAAATTCCGGTTGAAATCCGGCGATTGATGCGCCCGGGTTGGCGATCGTCGACCGGTCTGTCTGTTCGATGCTTTCGCGCACCTTTCGCGTGGATCCGATTCAAGCGGCGCGCCTGTCACAGAACGGTCGTTCGATACCCGGCAAATCCGGCAAGGATCTTTTGCATTTGGCGGACATTTCGCGGGGATCGCCTCTGCGATACTCCGACCGTGCCTGTGGTGCCGGCCGCCCCTCGCGGCCCCAAGGGCTTCATGTCGCTCAGGAGACACCCCCCGCGACGTCAACGACAGACCAAAGCGTCAGAAACCAGCCATGTCTTCATCACGCATCCTCGCTCCCGCCCTGCGTTCGCTCGTCCGCACCGCCGACGAAGCCGCCGCGCTGATCCGTCCCGGCATGACCGTCGCCATGAGCGGCTTCACGGGGTCGGGCTATCCGAAGGCCGTGCCGGCCGCGCTTGCCGCCCACATCGACGCGGCGCACACGCGCGGCGAGGACTTCCGGATCAATGTCCTGACGGGCGCGTCGACCGCGCCGGAACTCGACGGCGCGCTCGCCCGCACCAACGGCATCTCGATGCGGCTGCCGTACCAGTCCGACCCGACGTTGCGCGACAAGATCAACGGCGGCGAAGTCGACTACCAGGACGTCCACCTGAGCCACGTCGCGCAGTACGCGTGGTTCGGGCTGTACGGCGATCTCGACGTCGCGATCGTCGAAGTCGCGGGCATCCGCGAGGACGGGCTGCTGATTCCGTCCGCGTCGATCGGCAACAACAAGACCTGGCTCGAGCGCGCGAAGCACGTGATCCTCGAGGTCAATGCGCGCCAGCCGCTCGGCCTCGACGGGATGCACGACGTCTACTACGGCACCGCGCTGCCGCCGCACCGCAAGCCGATTCCGCTGACGAAAAGCGACGACCGGATCGGCGAGCCGTACCTGCGCTGCCCGGCCGACAAGATCGTCGCGATCGTCGAGACCGATGCGCCGGACCGCAGCAACGCGTTCTCCGCGCCGGACGAGACGTCCAAGCAGATCGCGCATCAACTGATCGACTTCCTGCGCCATGAAGTGAAGCGCGGCCGCCTGCCGGAAAACCTGCTGCCGCTGCAGTCGGGCGTCGGCAACATCACGAATGCGGTGCTCGCGGAGCTCAGCTCGGCCGGCTTCTCGTACCTGACCGCATACACCGAAGTGATCCAGGACGGCATGCTCGACCTGCTCCAGGACGGCACGCTGGACTTCGCGTCGGCCACCGCGCTGTCGCTGAGCCCGGCCGCCGTGCAGCGCTTCGCCGACGAAATCGCGACGTTCCGCGAGAAGATCGTGCTGCGCCCGCAGGAGATCAGCAACCATCCGGAACTCGTGCGCCGTCTCGGCTGCATTGCGATGAACGGGATGATCGAGGCCGACATCTACGGCAACGTGAACTCGACGCACGTGATGGGCACGAAGATCCAGAACGGCATCGGCGGCTCGGGCGACTTCGCGCGCAACGGCTACCTGTCGTGCTTCATGTCGGCGAGTACCGCGAAGGGCGGCGCGATCTCGCGGATCGTGCCGATGGCGAGCCACGTCGACCATACCGAGCACGACGTCGCGGTGGTCGTCACCGAGCAGGGCCTCGCGGACCTGCGCGGCCTGTCGCCGAAGCAGCGTGCACGCAAGGTCATCGCGACCTGCGCGCATCCCGACTACCGGCCGATGCTCGAGGATTACTTCGAGCGTGCGTCGCGCGAAAGCTTCGGCAAGCACACGCCGCACCTGCTCGCCGAGGCGCTGTCGTGGCACGAGCGCTACGTGCGCACGGGCACGATGAAGGCCTGACCGAAGGCCCGACGCGGGGCGAAGCGGGCGCGCGCCGCGCGTGCGCCCGTCGATCCGTCGCCGTGTGCGCGACATCCACGCTCGCTGCTTTCTGCGGCGGGCGGATCAGCAGCAACAGCGGGATCATCAGCGGCGTCGCGACGAACCTCAGCGTGAAGTCGTTCAGGGACGCGATCATCGACGCCTGCTGGTTGATCGTGCGGTCGAGCAGCGCGATGTCGAGGCGGCTGCCGGCCATCGCCTGCACGGCCGGATTGAACGGCGTGATGTGGGTCGCGAGGTCGGCGTGCGCGACCTGCGTGTTGCGCGTCAACAGCGTCTGCACGATCGAGATGCCGATACGGCTCCCGATGCTGCGCATCAGGCGGCAGGTGGCCGTGCCGTCTGCGCGCTGGGTCCGGCGGCAGCGTCGAGAACGACAGCGCACTCAGCGGCACGAACACGAGCCCCGGCCCGAAGCCTTGCACCACGCCCGGCCACACGACGTCCGCTTCGCGAACGACGGCGATCACCGGGCCAGCGCTGCGAGCGCGAACGCCGACAGATAGAGCCCCACGCCGTAGGACAGATGCGCGACGATGCTGCGCCGGCGCGCAACGCGCGGGTGCGGCGTACGCGATGCCGCGATGCCGAAGCCGAACGCGGGTTGCATCACTAAAAATGGCGCGGCCACGCTGGCGAGGCCGGCGATGATTGCAGGGAGCAGCGTCGGCGTGCTGATCCATGCCGTGCCTGCAACCACGACCGGCAGTGCCGCGAACGCGATGCCGATCGCGTAATGCGCGATCCAGCCGAGCGCTCGCTCGCCCGGCACGGGCGCCGCGGCGCCGATCGACACGTGCCGGAACCGGCCTTGCAGCATGTGACCGATCCAGCGGCCGACCAGCGCATAGTCGAGCGACGGAATGCCGAATGCGCGTCGCCGGAACAGCGTCCACAGGTCCATCGCGAGCGTGGCGCCCGTACCGATCAGCAACAGGTTGAGCAGGAGGTCGGGCAGGCTCATCGCGACCCTCCACGGAGAAGGGCAAAGGCCGCACGGCGCAGCGAAATACAGCGTGGTTTCAGCGGGTTCATGGCAGTCGGCGCTTGTCTTTACGGAGTCGAGCGACTATCTTGCAACTTCAAGTTCACTTGAGGTCAAGCATGAGCCGGCTGGACATTGCAGACGTGGCGCGACGCTCGGGATTGCCCGCGTCGACGCTGCGTTACTACGAGGAAAAGGGGCTGATCGTCCCGATCGGCCGCCACGGGCTGCGGCGGCAATACGACGAGTCGGTGCTGGAGCGCCTGGCGCTGATCGCGCTTGGTCGCGAGGCCGGTTTCTCGCTCGACGACATCCTCGCGATGGTCGGCACGGACGGCCTGCCTGCGATCGATCGCGCGAAGCTCGACGGCAAGGCCGACGAACTCGACCGCACGATCCGCCGTCTCGGCGCCGTGCGCGATGCGTTGCGGCATGCGGCCGTGTGCCCGGCATCGAACCATCTCGAATGCCCGTCGTTCCAGAAGCTGCTGCGGATCGCCGCCCATCGCCATCCGGCGCGCCGCACGAAGGCGGAAGGCGCGTAGGCGGCGCGCATGCGTCGGCGGGCTGGCGTGGCGGCCCGACGGCAGGGTGGCGAGCCGCACCGTTCCGTAACGGACATCACTAACAAGAACAACGGGGTTGCAGCGTGTGGATTTTGCTTGTGCTTTATGTGCTTCCTGCCGCGTATGCGGCATCGAAGGTCGGGCCGCATTACGGGTTTCTCGCCGGGGCGCGACGGTTCGGACGCGGCGATGGTGACGACGGCCGAACTGGCCCCGGAAGACGGCCTCTCCGCCGCGCCACCGGATGACACGCTGACCGTGTTCGTGTCGAACGACGGTGCGTGGTCGGGGTTCCGCGTCGGTGACGAGAGCTTCCGGTTCCGCCACGGTGCAATCACGAGACTGCGGTTCACGCACGTGATGCCGGTTCGCTGGAACGGCGACTACATGGTGACGTTCTGGTTCGACGTACCGAACCGGCAGCGCACGACCGATTACGAGGCATATTCGACCGGGTTCGATCTCGGGGTGGACCGTGCCGGCCGACGCTCACGCGCGCTCACCCATGCATGCCGCGAGATCGCGTCGGTGCTCGACGTCGCGTTCGACATCGACGAGGTCGCCGACGACTGAGTCACCCCGCGTAATACACGCGGCACTCCTGCTCGCGCCCGCGCACGATGCGCTTGCCGACGAGCGACCCGTACGTTTCGGTGAAGACGGTGCGCTGGTGCTCGCACTGCACGGCGTCGTAGAAATAGAGCGACACCCAGTCGGTCGGGCGGGACGCCTCCGGCGTGCGCATCGCGGCATGCAGGCACAGCGCCGTGAAATGCCAGCCGCCCTTGGTCATGTGCATCACGGGCAGCGGCACGTAGCCGTCTGCGTTCAGCCGCCGGTGCGCGGTTGCGCGTTGCGCCATGCCAGGCGTCGGCAACACGCCGGCGGCGGCCCTGTTGCGGTACAGGCGGTCGATGTAGAGCAGCAGCTCGACGGGCGGCTCCGAGCCGCGGCCGGCGTTCTGCGCGCGGCTCTGCCAGCGTCGGCGGCGGCTCAGCACGTCGTCGAGCGCGGTGCGGATGCCGGCCGCGCGCCGCGGGCCGACGCCCGAGATCGTTTCGAGCTGGCCGTTGCGGGCCGCGCGTTCGAGCTCCTCGAGCGTATCGATGTGCAGCAGGTCGTGAATGCGCAGCGCGAGCGCGTGGCCGATGCCGGGCACCGCTTCGAACGCGGAGGTGCGCTCGGCGTCGCCACACAGCCGGTCGAGCTGGCGCCAGCGTCCCGTCACCAGCAGCTCGGCGATCGCCTGCGCGACGCCCGTGCCGATTTCGGGCAGCGTGCCGAGCGCATCGACACCGCCGGACTCGAACAGCGTGCGGATGTCGAGGTCGAGCGCATCGACCGTCTCGGCCGACGCGCGGTACGCGGCAACCCGGTACGGATTCGCACCCTGGTCAGCCAGCCGCTGCGCCGCCTCGCGCAGGCAGGCCGCGATATGCCGGTTTTCCTCGTACGTTTGGCTGGCGCTCGTCTGCATGGCGAGGGACCCGGGGAAGCGCAAACGGAATGGACACGGCGAGCGATGCGCCGGTCGGCTTTTCACCATTGTCGCGACGCGCGCTGAAGAAAACTTGACGCACGTCAATAGCAAACGTAGCACAGGTGCGAAGCGCACGGTCGTGCCGGCCGGCGGCACGACCGTGCGTCGCGTGACGCGATCACGCGTCGAGGAACGACTGCGCGTTCTCGGCCTCGGCGGCCGTGCGCAACGCGGCGAGCGCCCGTTTCTCGATCTGCCGCACCCGTTCGCGCGACATGCCCGCGTCCTGCGCGATCGCGTCGTAGGTATCGGGCTCGGCGCCGCCGAGGCCGAACCGCCGGCGCAGCACGTCGGCCTCGGCCGGCGTGACCGACCGCAGCAGCGACCTCACGCACTCGCGCATGCGCGTGTCGGCCAGTTGCTCGAACGGGCTGGCCGACGCCTGGTCTTCGATCAACTCCACGAGGCCGGTGTCCGCGTCGGGCAGCGGCGCGTCGAGCGACACGGGCTCGGCAGGCAGCGCGAGCACCGCGCGCAGCTTGGCCTCGTCGAGACCGGTTTCGGCTGCGAGTTCGGCCGGCGTCGCCCGGCGGCCCGTGCGCTGGCGAAAACGCAGCGCATGCCGCTGCACACGCTGGTACTGGTCGCCGACGTGCACGGGCACGCGGATCGTGCGTGCGCGATCCGCGACCGCGCGCGCGATCGCCTGGCGGATCCACCAGGTTGCATAGGTCGAGAACTTGAACCCGCGCCGGTATTCGAATTTCTCGATCGCGCGCATCAGGCCGAGGCTGCCGTCCTGCACGAGATCGGGCAGGTCGACGCCGCGGTTCATGTACTTGCGCGCGATCGACAGCACGAGCCGCAGGTTCGCCTCGAGCATCGCGCGCGTGGCGTCACGCACCTTCTGCTGGCCGTCGGTGAGTGCGGCTGCGAGTGCCCGCCGCGCGACCGCGTCGAAGCAGGCGGCTTCGCCCGCTGCGGTGCCATGCGGCGCAGACGCGAGCGTGCGCACGACGCGGCTCGCGTCGTCGACGGCCGGTGCGACCCACGCGATCGAGCCGAGA